>JAEMRL010000200.1 GCA_016463385.1 Thermoleophilia bacterium | reverse complement strand
TCGTGTCGCGGGTCCTCGAGGCGGTGCCCATCTACCGGCGCGCGTACGGCGACCGGCTCTTCGTCACCTCCCGCGAGGGCGGCGCGGGCGGCTAGTTCAGCCCGCGCTCGATGAGCTCGATGCGGTAGCCGTCGGGGTCGCGGACGAAGCAGATCCGCGAGCCGCCGGGGTAGGCCGCGTAGGGCTCCTTCTCCGGGTGGATCCCCTTCTCGGCGAGCGCGGCCAGCTCGGCGTCCATGTCGGCCAGCGTGAGGGCGATGTGCCCGTACGCCTCGCCCTGCTCGTAGGGCTCGGTGCGGCCGTCGTTGACCGTCAGCTCCAGGCGGTCGCCGTCGCCCGGCAGGCCCATGAAGATGATCGTCGCGGTGTCGTTGCCCACCCGCTTGCGCCCGCGGTCCTCGAAGCCGAGCGCCGAGTAGAAGTCCATCGAGCGCTTCTCGTCGAGCACTCGGATCATGGTGTGGATCAGCTCGATGGGCATGGTCGGGCCTCCGTCGGTCGGGTGCGGTGGGGCCCGGTGGACACTAGCGCCGCGGGAGCGGGCGGAGCCCGGCGGGCCGCATGCGCGGCGGGCCGGTCCGCGACGGTGTAGAGATCAGGGCGGCACGGCCGCGACCGCGCGGCCCCGACGACGGAGGAACAGATGGCGCAGCTGAGTGAGCGTGAGCGGGGCGTGCTGCAGAAGCAGGCGTTCGTGCACCTGTCGACCCTCGGCCCCGACGGGTCGCCGCACGGCAGCGTCGTGTGGGTGGACGTCGACGGCGACACGATCCTGATCAACACCGCCGAGGGTCGCTCCAAGGTGGAGCACGTGCGCAACGACCCCCGCGTCTCGGTGTCGGTCGCCGACCCCGACAACCCCTACGACTCGGTCTCGGTGAGCGGCGTCGTCGAGGAGATCACCCACGAGGGGGCCGACGCCCACATCGATGCGATGGCGATGAAGTACCTGGGGCAGGAGACCTACCCCTTCCGCGGCCCCGATGAGGTGCGCGTGCTGCTGAAGATCCGCCCGACCGCCGTGAAGTCGATGTTCATGTCGGACTTCATGTAGGCCCTCGTCACGCGGGGGGCGGCGCGGGCGGCTCTCCGGAGAGCCGCCGCGCCGCCTCCATGGGTGCCTCGGTGAGGAGCTCCGCCCCGATCCGCGCGGCCAGCGGTGCGGACGCCCCCGGCCCGGCCAACAGCAGACGGCGCCGGCGCGCGAGGGCGCGGAGCTCGGCCGCGGCGGCGTCCAGGAGCCGCCCGTCCATGCCGGCCACCACGATGGCGGCCGGCTCGAGGACCTCGGCGGCCTCGGCGATGGAGGAACCGGGCGAGTTCGGACCGAGCAGCGTGATGCGCCACCCCGCCTCGCGCAGGCCGAGGCCGAAGCAGATCAGCCCGAGGTCGTGGTGCTCACCCGGCGGCGCGGCGAGCAGGGCGCGCGGGCCGGCGCCCGAGCCCCAGTTGCGCGCCAGCCCCAGGAGCCGGCCACGGAGGACCATCGTGGCGACGTGCTCCTCGGCGATCGAGACCGTGCCGTCCTCCCAGCCGGAGCCCAGCTCGCCGAGGTAGGGCAGCACCACCTCGGCCAGCACCCAGGGCACGGAGAAGCGGGCGAGGGCACGGTCGAGGACCTCGTTCGCAGCGGTCTCGTCGAAGCGGGCGAGAGCGCGCCCGAGTCCGGAGCGCAGATCATCTCCGGCCGCGCCCGGCGGGGGATCCTCCGCGCCCGCGTACCGCACGAGCCTCGCGGCCGCGGACGCCGGCAGGCCGTCCTCGATGGAGCGCTGCATCTCGCGGACCCGCCGCTCGTCGGCCGTCGTGTAGACGCGCTGACCGCCCTCGGTCCGGGAGGGCTCGGGGACGCCGTAGCGCCTCTCCCACATCCGCAGCAGGCCCGTGCTCACGCCCGAGCGGCGGCTGAGCTCGCCGATCCGCATGGTGTCGCGTCCGTCCATGGCCCCATGGTGCCCGATGGCCGGGGTCTGTGCAGGTAGTTGACCAACTTGGCCACTCCTTAGCCCCGATACCTGAACAAGCTGTTTAGGTATGGCGGCACACGGAACCGACACACGAAGGAGCACCGATGACTGAGACCACCTGGCCCGACCTGGCCGAGGGCCTGTACGAGCGGCTCACCGGCCGGGGCACGACGATCTCCTACTCCTTCGACGATCTCGTCGTCGAGGTTCCGGGATCGACCGGCCCCGACGCCGCGCGCGCGGTCTGGCGTCTCAGCGGCACCCTCAGCGTGAGCACGTCGGAGACGGCCCGCTGAGCACCCCGCACCTCATCGTGGCGGGCGACCTCACCGTCACCGGCCCCGGCTCGGTGCTGCGCCTCACCGGCACCGGCGGGCGGTGCGTCATCACCGTCAGCGGGCGCGTCCCGCGCGCGTCCGGCCGGGCGGCCGACGTGCTGGGCCGGCTGGCGGGGTCGGGCGTCGCGATGGACGTGACCGATCCGTCCGGGCGGCTGCTGGCGCGCATCGGCGGCCGCCCGTCGCTGGCGGGGCGGCTCCTCGCGGGCACCCCCGCCGTGCGGCCCACCCTCCGCGGAGTCGCCGCCGGCGTGCGCAGTCGCCTCCCGCACCGGACGAAGTGATCGACCCGCCGCTCCGCGACGGGTCCCGTGGACACACAAGGAGCGCATCATGAGCACCGCAACCTCACGCCGGCGGGGACTCTCGGAGTCCCTCGCCGAGCGCCACCTCACCCTCGCCCGCGCCCTGATCCTCGTCGCGGCGTTCGCGTCGTTCGTCCTCTCCGTCTCGCTCTGGTTCTCGGGGAGCGAGCAGGCCGGGATCTTCGTGGGCGTCTGGGTTCCGTCCATCATCAGCCTCGGCGCCTTCCTCATGCCGCGACAGGTCGGACGATGAACACCCCGGGACTGTTCATCGTGGGTGCGGTGGTGACCCTGGTCGTGCTCGCCGCCGTCGCGCTGCTCGTCTACGGAGCGCTCCTCGACGGCCGCGACATCGACGAGGCCGAGGAGGCCGACGCCGGGCGTGCGCCGTCCCCGGGCGGCGCCGCGGCACAGGCCGGGTAGGAGGGCCGGGCGGACCCCGGGAATGGGGGCAGCCGGCGGCGCCTGGAACGGCGCCGCCGGCTGAGGTGCGAGGCCCCGAGTCCCGGTCTCGGGGCCCTGCGTGATGTGAGGACGTCTCCCGTGTTGCCCTCACTTCACGATGGGGAAGATAGGCGGCCCGGGCTGAACCCACTTTGGCCCTGGCAACGAAGAATGGGCCCCGGGTTTTGGCCCGCCGGTCGGAGGACGGGGCGGCCGCGTGCGGCGCTACTCTCCACCGATGGCGACCACGCCCTTCCAGATCAGCCAGGCCTACCAGCCCACCGGCGACCAGCCCCAGGCGATCGCCGAGCTGAGCGCCGGGCTCGACCGCGGCGACCGCTTCCAGACCCTGCTGGGGGTCACCGGCTCGGGCAAGACGTTCACGATGGCCCAGGTGATCGCGAAGTCCGCGCGACCGGCGCTGGTGATCGCGCACAACAAGACGCTGGCCGCGCAGCTCTGCAACGAGTTCCGCGAGCTGCTGCCCGAGGCGGCGGTCGAGTACTTCGTCAGCTACTACGACTACTACCAGCCCGAGGCCTACATCGCGGCCACGGACACGTACATCGAGAAGGACTCGTCGATCAACGACGAGATCGACCGCCTGCGCCACGCGGCCACCGCCGCCCTGCTGGCGCGCCGCGACGTCGTGATCGTCGCCTCGGTGAGCTGCATCTACGGCCTCGGCTCGGCGGAGGTCTACCGCGACCGCGTGCTGACGCTCACGGTCGGCGAGGAGACCCCCCGCGAGAAGATCTTCCGGCGCCTGGTCGAGACCCAGTACCAGCGCAACGACACGGTGCTCGAGCGCGGTCGCTTCCGCGTGCGGGGCGACACCCTCGAGGTGCAGCCGGCCGACGCGGAGACCGCCTACCGCATCTCGATGTTCGGCGACGAGGTCGAGAGCATCACCGAGTACGACCCGCTCACGGGCGAGGTCTACGGCGACCTCAAGCACCTGGCGATCTACCCGGCCACGCACTACATCACCCCGCCCGAGACCATCGACCGGGCCATCCGCGAGATCCGCGCCGAGCTCGAGGAGCAGCTGCGCGGGTTCGAGGCGGCGGGCAAGCTGGTGGAGGCCCATCGGCTGCGCCAGCGCACCGAGTACGACATGGAGATGATCCGGGAGCTCGGCTTCTGCTCGGGCATCGAGAACTACTCGCGCATCCTCGACGGCCGCGAGCCGGGGCAGCCGCCCCACACGCTGCTCGACTTCTTCCCCGACGACTTCCTCTGCTTCATCGACGAGTCGCACAACACGATGGGCCAGCTGCGCGGCATGTACGAGGGCGACCGGTCGCGCAAGCTGGCGCTCATCGACGCCGGCTTCCGGCTGCCGTCGGCGCTCGACAACCGCCCGCTGCAGCTGCCCGAGTTCCTCGAGCGGGTCGGCCAGCTGGTCTTCGTCTCGGCGACGCCCGGCGACTTCGAGCGGCGCTCGTCGGAGAACGTCGTCGAGCAGATCATCCGGCCGACCGGGCTCGTCGACCCCGAGGTCGACGTCCGGCCGACCACCAACCAGATCGACGACCTCCTCGGCGAGATCCGCGACCGGGCCGACCGCGGCGAGCGCGCGCTGGTGACGACGCTGACCAAGAAGATGGCCGAGGACCTGACCGAGTACCTCACCGAGGCGGGCATCCGGGCGCGCTACCTGCACTCGGAGATCGACACCCTCGAGCGGATCCGCATCGTGCGGGCCCTGCGCCTGGGCGAGTTCGACGTGCTGGTGGGCGTCAACCTCCTGCGCGAGGGGCTCGACCTGCCCGAGGTGACCCTGGTGGCGATCCTCGACGCCGACAAGGAGGGGTTCCTGCGCGGCACGACCTCGCTGATCCAGACGATCGGCCGGGCCGCCCGCAACAGCGAGGGCCGCGTGGTGATGTACGCCGACCGCGAGACCGACGCGATGCGCACCGCGATCGGCGAGACCAACCGCCGCCGCGAGATCCAGATCGCCCACAACACCGAGCACGGCATCGTGCCCGCGTCGATCGTGAAGGGCGTCAGCGACATCGTGGCCCTTCTCGGCCTCACCGACGAGGCCACCGCGCCCCGCCGCCCGCGCCGCGGCGAGGTGGACGCCCTGGCCGACGTGGGCCTCGACGAGCTGGAGAGGATGATCATCGAGCGCGAGCAGGAGATGTTCGTGGCGGCGGAGGACCTGCGGTTCGAGCTCGCCGCCCGCTTGCGCGACGAGATCGCCGACCTGCGCCGCGAGCAGCTCGAGCGGACCGAGGCGG
>JAEMRL010000199.1 GCA_016463385.1 Thermoleophilia bacterium | reverse complement strand
CACGGCGAACAGGACCGCGAGCACCAGCGCCGTCGTCCTCATCGCTCTGTCTCCCGTTGGGTCAACCCGCGCGAGCATAGCCGAGGAGTGCCCGTGGGCACCCATGACAGACGTACGCGTGAGACGGGTGCCGGAGGCACCCGCGCCGTCCCCGGATAGGTTTCGCGTCGTGGAGCGAGCCGATGCCGTGGTGCTGGGAGCGGGCCCCGCCGGCCTCGGCGCGGCGCTGGCGCTGGCGCGTGCGGGCGCCCGCGTCGTCGTGGCCGACCCGGCCGCCGAGCCCGGGGGGCTCTGCGTCACCCGGCGGCGCGACGGGTTCGCCTACGACATCGGCGGTCACATCCCGTTCGTGCGCGACGCCCCCCGGCGCGCCTGGCTCGAGGAGCTGCTCGGCGACGACCTGCGCTGGGTCGGCCGGCCGGTCGCCTGCGTCCGCGACGGGGTGGTGGTGCGGGGTCGCTACCTCGACCAGCGCCCCCCGGAGCCGGAGCCCGCCGCCACCCACGACGCCACGGCCCGCGGCGAGCTCGCGTCGCGCTTCGGCGCGGGCTTCGTCGACAGGGTCATGCGGCCGTACCTCGAGAAGGTCGACGGGGTCGCGCTGGAGGCCATCCCCGGCGACCGCGCCCGGAGGCTGCTGGAGGGGCAGGCGGCGCCCGACGGCTTCCTCTTCCCCGCCCACGGCATCGGACAGCTGATGGACGCGATGGCCGGCGCGGCGCGGCGGGCCGGCGCGGACGTGCGCCTCTCCACGGCGGCCGAGGCCATCCACGCTCCGGACGGGCGTGTCGCGGGCGTGCGCCTGGCCGGCGGCGCCGAGGTGGCCGCCCCGCACGTCGTCGTCGCCATGCCCGCCGCGGCCGCGGCGGGCCTCGCGGAGCCGGAGGCGCCGCCGGACGTCCTCGGCCCGGTGCGGATGAGGGCGGTGGCGATCGTCTACCTGGCCCTCGGGCGCGGCCGGCTCACCGAGGAGCCGTGGATCCAGGTCGACGATCCGCGGGTGCCCTTCGCCCGGGCCTTCGAGACCCCCAACTGGAGCCCGCGCCTCACGCCGGAGGGGCGGACGCTGATCGGGCTCGAGTGCTACTGCCGCGCCGATCCCGGCGACCCGGTCTGGGGACTCGGCGACGCCGCCCTGGCGGCGGCCTGCGCGGAGGCCCTCCGGGATCCGCTCGGCCTGCTCGACGACCCCTCGGAGGCGGTCGTCGTCGAGGTGCTCCGGATCCCGCGGGCCTATCCGGTCGCCGACCTCGCCCAGGTGCCGGCGGTGCGGGCGCCGGCCCTCTGGCTGGACGGCATCGAGGGGATCCACCTCGCGCCCGGCGCCGCGGTGATCGAGGCGGTCGAGGCGGGCGAGCGCGCGGCGGCCGCCGCGCTGGCCTCCGGGGTGTCGTGAGCGGACAGGCCGGGAGGCGCGGGGTGAGGTAGCCTCGCCAGGGTGGCGACCACTCAGGCACCGGCCACCCGGGACCGGTTCGCGGCGCTGCTGGACCCGGGGCGCGTCATCGACCATCCGCTCGAGCGGCGCCTCTACGGGCGCGACGGCTCGATCGCCCAGGGCGACTGCGGCATGGTCGTCCTCCCCGAGACCACCGCCGAGGTGGTCGCCTGCATGCGCCTCGCCCGCGAGCTCGGCATGCCGGTGGTGCCGCGCGGCTCGGGCACGGGCCTCTGCGGCGGCGCCGTCCCGCTCGACGGCGCGCTCGTGCTCTCGGTGGCGCGCATGTCGCGCATCCTCGAGGTCGACCCGTCGGTGCCCTGCGCCCGCGTCGAGCCGGGCGTGCTGAACCTCGACCTGTCGACCGCCGTGCGCCACCTCGGCCTGCACTACGCGCCCGACCCCTCCAGCCAGCAGGCCTGCTCGATCGGCGGCAACGTCGCGACGAACGCGGGCGGGCCGCACTGCCTCGCCTCCGGGGTCACCGCCCAGCACATCCTCGGCATGGAGATCGTGCTCGCCGACGGGGAGGTGCTGCGCCTCGGCGGCACCGCGCCCGACCCGCCCGGGTACGACCTCCGCGGGTTCGTCGTGGGCGGCGAGGGGACGCTCGGCGTGGTCACCGAGATCACGGTGCGCCTCAGCCGCAACCCGCCCCACGTGACGACGATGCTGCTCGACTTCCCCACCGTCGCCGCGGCCGGCGAGGCCGTCGGGGGCATCATCGGCGCCGGGGTGATCCCGGCGGCGATGGAGATGATGGACCAGAAGATGGTGGTCGCCGTCGAGGCCTTCGTGAAGGCGGGCCTGCCGGTGGACGCGGCCGCGATGCTGCTGGTCGAGGTCGATGGGACCGCCGCCGAGGTGGCCTCGCACACGGCGGTGGTCGAGCGGGTGGGCCGCGAGACCGGCGCCGGCCGCGTACGGGTGGCCCGCGACGAGGCCGAGCGCGCGCTCTTCTGGAAGGCCCGCAAGAGCGCCTTCGGCGCCGTGGCCCGGATCGCGCCCAACTACTACCTGCACGACTGCGTCGTGCCACGCACGCGGCTGGTGGAGATCCTGGCGCGGATCTACGAGATCGGCGCCGAGCTCGACCTGGTGATCATGAACGTCTTCCACGCCGGCGACGGCAACCTGCATCCGCTGATCGCCTTCGACCGGCGCGACCCCGCCCAGGTGGAGCGCGTGCACGCAGCCGGCACCCTGATCATCGAGGCGTGCGTGGCCGTGGGGGGGGTGCTGTCGGGCGAGCACGGCATCGGCCTCGAGAAGCGCGACTTCATGCCGCTCACCTTCACCGAGACCGACCTGCAGGCGCAGGCCTGCGCGCGGGAGGCGTTCGACCCGGAGGGCCGGATGAATCCGGCCAAGGTGCTCCCCCTCGGCAGCCGCTGCGGGGAGATCGTGCTCGACGCCGGCTCCCTGCCCGAGGGCACCTGGCTGTGACGACCCTCACCCCCCGCACGCCGGCCGAGGCGGCCGAGGCGCTCGCCGAGGCCACCGCGGCGAGGGCGAGCGTGACGGTGACCGGCGGCGGCACCCGCTCACGGAGGGGACGGCCCGGCCCCCCGGCCGACCGCGAGCTGCGCACCACGGCCATGGACCGCGTGGTGGCCCACGAGCCCGCCGACCTGACGCTCACCGTGGAGGCCGGCCTGCCGGTGACCGAGGCCGTGCGCATCGCGGCGAGCGCCGGCCAGGCCTGGCCGCAGGCCGACGTGCGCGAGGGCTCCACCGTCGGAGGGGTGCTGGCGACGGCCGCGAGCAGCCGGCAGCGGCTGCGCTCGGGCGCGGTCCGCGACTCGCTGCTGGAGGTGGTCATCGCGACCGGCGACGGGCGGCTGGTCACCGCGGGAGGGCGCACCGTGAAGGGCGTGTCGGGATACGACATCCCGCGGCTCGCCGTCGGTTCGCTCGGCACGCTCGGCGTGATCGTGCAGGCCACCCTGAAGCTGTGGCCGCTGCCGCCCGCGCGCGCCTGGTTCACGGCCGGCGGGCCGCTCGCCGAGCGCCTCGCGGCGGCCGAGCGCGTGCTGACCGGCGGGGTGCGCCCCTCCTCGGTGCTGCTCGGCCCCGGCGGCCTCGCCGTGGAGCTGGCCGGGCCCCCGGAGGACGTGCGCGCCCCCGAGGGCTTCGCGCCGCTCGCCGCCGCCCCCGCCGAGCCCGCCGGTGAGGGGCTGGTGGAGGCCGGCGTGTCGCCACCGCTGCTCGGGGAGCTCGCCGCGCGGCTCGAGGAGGCGGGGCTGCCCTACGAGGCGTGGATGGGCGTGGGCGTCTGCCGCGTCGCGGTCGCCTCGGCAGACGACATCGCCCGCGTGCGCGCGTGGGCGCGGGCCCTCGGCGGGCACGCCTCCGTGCTCGACGGCCCCGATGCGCTGCGCGCCGACCCCTGGGGTCCCGAGCCCCCGGGCGTCCACCTGATGAAGCGGTTGCGCGAGCGGTTCGACCCGGCCGGCATCCTCAACCCGCGCATGCTGGTCTGGGCGTGAGCACCTCCAACTGGGACCCCTCGCGGCCCGCCCCCCTCGAGGAGGACGTCGTCAAGTGCGTGGCGTGCGGCCTCTGCCTGCCCCACTGCCCCACCTTCCGCCTGACGGGTCGTGAGACGGCGTCGCCGCGCGGCCGCATCGCGGCGATGCGCGCGGTGGAGGAGGGCCACGCGGTGGTCGACGCCTCCTTCACGACGATGATGGACGAGTGCCTCGCCTGCCGCGCCTGCGAGGCGGCGTGCCCGAGCGGCGTCCCCTTCGGGCGGATGATCGAGGGCGCACGCGCGCAGGCCGAGCCCACCCGCCCGGTGGCCGCGCGAGGGATCCGCCGCGCCGGGCTGACCGGGGTGCTGCCCCGGCCGCGGCTGGTGATGGCCGCCGGCTGGCTGCTCGGCGTGGCCCGGGCGCTGCGCCTCGACCGCCTGGCGCCCGCCGCCCACCGGGCCTCCTCACCGCCGGTCTCGCTGGCCGAGCTGCGGCGGCCGATCCCGCAGACGCTCGGCGAGGGGCCGCTCGCCCGCGTCCTGTCGGGCTGCGTGATGGACGTCGCCTTCCGGCCCACCCAGCGCGCGACGATGCGGGTGGTGGCCGCGGCCGGCTACACGGCGGCCCGCACGACGCCGGCGGGGTGCTGCGGAGCCCTCGCGATGCACTACGGGCAGCCCGAGGCGGCGCGGGCGATGGCGCGCGCGCGGATCGCCGAGATGGAGGACGCGGAGATCGTGGTCGCCAACGCCTCCGGCTGCAGCGCCCATATCCGCACCTACGGCGAGCTGCTCGCCGACGACCCGGCCTGGGCGGCGCGCGCCGAGCGCGTCGCCGGGCGGACACGCGACCTGATCGAGCTGCAGCCGCCGCCCTCCGATGCCGGCATCGGGACGGTCGCGGTCCACGACGCCTGCCATCACCTGCACGCGCAGGGCATCGGCCCGCGGGGGCTGCTGGCCGGCGCCGGCGCCCACTGCGTCGACCTCGGCGACGGGGGGCGGTGCTGCGGCGCGGCCGGCCTCTACAGCGTGCTGCAGCCCGAGATGGCGGCCCGCCTGAGGCGCCAGAAGGCGGAGGCGGTCGTGGCCACGGGGGCGCCGGTGGTGGCGGTGGCCAACCCCGGGTGCGCCATCCAGATCGCGGCCGGGCTGCGCGAGCTGGGCTCGACGGTACGCGTGGCCCATCCCGCCGAGCTCGTCTCGCCCGAGTAGGCCCGCCTCAGGGTCCCGCGCCCTCGCCGGCGGGCGCGTCGGCGGTGGACGTGTCGGCGGCCGGCGCATGCGGCGTGTCCGGGTCGAGGAGGGTGCGGGCGCGCAGGGCGAGCGCGAGCGCGAGGCGCACGTCGGGATCATCGAGGTCGCGGCCGGTGAGCTCGCGGGCCCGTTGCAGGCGGTAGAGCAGCGTGTTGACGTGGACGTCCAGGCGCCGGGCC
>JAEMRL010000198.1 GCA_016463385.1 Thermoleophilia bacterium | reverse complement strand
CGCTTGATCGTGATGCCGGCGGCCTCACGGTCGAAGGTGTCGGGCGTGATGCCCTCCTCGCGCAGCTTCACCTTCTGGACCCGCTCGGTCGGGGTCTTGGGCAGGCTGTCGACGAAGCGGATGTAGCGGGGCACCATGAAGTAGGGGATCCGCTCGGCGAGCCAGTGGGTCAGCTCGACCGGGTCCGGCGCGGCGCCCTCGGGGATGCAGACGACCATGATCTCGTCCTCGGCGGCGACGCTCTCGCCGGCCTTGACGCCGATCGCGGCGGCCTCGCGGATGGCGGGGTGGTCGCCGACCTGCTTTTCCACCTCCATCGAGGAGACGTTCTCGCCACGGCGCCGGATGTAGTCCTTGACCCGGTCCATGAAGTAGAAGTAGCCCTCCTCGTCCATGCGGCCGAGGTCGCCGGTGTGGAGCTTGAGGTTGCGGAAGTCCTCGGCGGTCTTCTCGGGCATGCCGTAGTAGGCGCGCATGACGATGTTGGGGATCTTCATGTCCACGACGATCTCACCGGGAGAGCCGGGCGGCAGCGGCCGGTCGGTGCCGGGCTCGACGATGGTGACCTCATAGCCCGGGTTGGCCTTGCCCATCGATCCGGGCACGCCCGGGCGGGTGGGGTCCATGTAGGTGGCCATG
This sequence comes from Thermoleophilia bacterium, assembly GCA_016463385.1. Lineage (GTDB taxonomy): Bacteria > Actinomycetota > Thermoleophilia > Miltoncostaeales > Miltoncostaeaceae > Miltoncostaea. The sequence continues at coordinate 4,769 of JAEMRL010000198.1, read as the reverse complement.
CCGGTCTCGGTGAGGCCGTAGCCCTCGATGAACTTGACCCCGAAGCGCTCCTGGAACTCGTTGTAGATGTCCTTGGGGGCCGGGGCGGCAAAGCAGGTGTGCACCTTGTGGGCCCGGTCCAGATCCGAGGTCGGGATGTTCCAGATGAAGTAGCTGACGGCGCCGATCGAGTTGAAGATCGTGGCCTCGGCATCGATGATCTGCTGCCAGAAGCGGCTGGATGAGAAGCGCTCGGTGTAGGCCACCCGCCCACCGGCCACAAGCGCCGGGTAGCCCGACAGGACCTGGGCGTTGGAGTGGAAGAGCGGCAGGCAGGAGAAGAAGGTGTCCTCGCTAAGCGACTCCACCGACTTTCCGGCCGTCGCCGAGACGACCTCGAGCAGGCCGCGCGCCGAGAAGTAGTCGGCGGCGTTCTGCTTGATGACGCCCTTGGAGCGGCCGGTGGTGCCCGAGGTGAACATGATCCGGGCATCGTCGGTCCAGTTGTAGGTGATCCCGTCGGGCTCACCGTCGCCTGCGGTCATGAGGGCGGCAAGGGGCTCATTGGGAAGGCTCGGGTCCGGGCCCTCGCGCTTGCCCGACTCCCACACGATCACGTGCTCGAGGTGGGGCAGCTCGCCCTTGATCAGGTCCAGGCGATCCAGGAACTCGTCCGAGACGATCAGCTTCCTCGCCTCGACCAGGTTGATCGTCCACGACAGGAAGTCGCCCTTGTAGGCGGTGTTGATCGAGCTCATCACGGCGCCGGCCTTCAGGATCCCGAACCAGATCGGGATGAAGTCCTCGCAGTTGGGCAGCATCACGCTGACCGACTCGCCCGGCTGGACGCCGCGGGCGATCAGGGCGTTGGCGATCCGGTTGGAGCGCGCGTTGACCTCGCCGTAGCTCACCCACGGCGAGTCCGCGAACTTCAGGTAGTCACGGTCGGGGTGCTCCGCCGCCCGCCGCTTGAGGACCTCTGCCAGGACCCAGGTGCTGGGATCCTCGCGCGCGTACCAGTCGCTCCACTCGCCCATGTCTGCTCGTTCCCCCTTAGACGCCGTGATCGTGCAGGTCCTGCCCCGCCCCCGTTCGTCGCCCCTAGGCGGCGACGAACTTGGGGAGGGTGATCTCGTCGGTGACATCGTGGAAGACCACGCGCACCTTCATCCCGATGGACACGTCGTCGGGGTCGATCGACGGGTAGCCCTCCTCGTCCTTGACGAGGTTGGACATCAGCCGGACGCCTTCGTCGAGGTCGATCAGGGCGACGGTGTGCGGCGGGTCCCCCTTGTACGCCTTGCTCGGCCCGATGAAGTGGATCGAGTAGGTGTAGACCGTCCCGGTGCCCTTGGCCTCGGTCCACTGGGTGGGCTCGAGGGTCCCGGGGACCAGCGCCCGCGGGTACCAGAACGGCGTGCCGCTGGAGTCGGTCGGAAGGAGCAGCTTGTGCTCCTTCATGGCCGCCCACCAGTGGTCGCCCTCCGGGCGCATGTCGGGCAGGGGCTTGGTGTAGGCCGGCTTGGTGGTCTCGCTCATTCTCTTCTCCCCTTGCCCTAGGCCGCCGACGGCGGTTCGCTCGACAGGACCAGCGCGCTCGTCGCCGCCAGGATCCCGCCGGAGCCGGTCGTGATGGCCAGCTTGGCGTTCGGGACCTGGTGGTTGCCGCCGCCGCGGGCCGTGTCATCGGCCTCGCCGCGCAACTGGAGCGCCGCCTCGACGATGTGGTGCATCGCCCCGAGGTGGGCCTGACGGATGAGGCCGCCGTGGGTGTTCATCGGGAGGGTGCTGCCGAGCTTGGCGTTGCCCTCCAGCACCCAGTCGCCCGCCTCGCCCGGACCGCAGACGCCGATGCCCTCGAGGGCGATCAGCGGCGTGAAGCTGAACGAGTCGTAGATCTCGGCGACGTCGAGGTCGGCCGGCGTGATCCCGGCGACCTCCATCGCCCGGCGCCCGGCGCGGCCGAGGCCCTGACGCACGCCATCGACCGAGGCGGCCGAGGTGATGTACTGGTGCGAGTAGCCCTCGCCGATGCCGGTGATGTAGACGGGCTTGGGCCGCATCGACTTGGCCCGGTCGGCGGTGGTGACGATGAACGCGGCCGCGCCGTCGGAGACCAGCGAGCAGTCCATGGCGTGGAACGGGGTGGCGATCCACCGGTCGTTCATGACGTCCTCGATGCTGACCACGTCGCGCAGCATCGCGTTCCACTTGAGGGCCGCGTGCTCGGACTGGGTCGCCACGACGGCCGCAAGCGCCTCCTGCGGCACGTTGTGCTCGTACATGTAGCGCTGGGCGAGCAGGCCGTAGCCACCGATCGTGGTGAGGCCGTAGGGGGCCTCGTAGGCGCCGTGGCTCATCTCGCGGGCCATGGCGATCATGCCCGAGGAGCTGATGCCCGAGCGGGTGTTGTCGCCGCGCACGCAGAGCACGGTCTCCGCCAGGCCGGCGTCGATCGCAAGCGCGGCCTGGACGGCCATCAGGGGCGCGGTCGCCCCGCCGACGGCGACCGAGGCGAAGTAGCCCGGCGCCATGCCGAGGTAGTCGGCGAACGTCGTCGAGTGCATCAGCGTCGACTCGACGAAGGAGAAGGCGGTGACCATCCCATCCACGTCAGCCAGCGTGATCCCGGCGTCGTCGAGCGTGGTCTTCGTGACCTCCGCCAGAAGCTGGAACGAGCCCCGTCCCTCGAGCTTGCCCTGCTCGGTCTCCCCCACTCCGGCGATCACGATTCCCTTGCCCAGCATTCGCCGCGCTTCGCGCAGATTGGGCGTGGCCTCGCTCATCCATCCCTCCTCGTGGTCGGATATCTGGACCAATCGGGGCCGTCGGCGGCCGACGGCCGCAAGGCGACCGGAGGCAACGCAGGGCCGAGGCCAGGCCGGGTGGCCCGCACGAGTCGGAACGCTACCAGCGCCGCGAGGCGGCCGTCAAGATCGCCCGCGGACCACTTCGTCCCTGCAAAATAGCGATTTTCTCGCCGTTTCCGTACGCCTCGGGGCACATGGCATCACCGGCCCGGTGACGACGGCCCTTGGTACCATCAGGCCGCTCCCGTCACGTGCGACGCGAAGGAGATCGCGCTGTCTGCCCCCGACCCTAACTACGACCCGGCCACCGACACCTATCGGCAGATCTACCAAGGCCACGACAACGCCTCCGCGGTGACCAACTCCGAGGGCCTCACGGTCTACTTCGACCCCGACACCAACGACGTTCTCGGGTTCACGATCGCCGCCTTCAGCGAGTACTACAAGAAGCACTCGACCCCTGAGGGCGAGTTCGAGGTCAGCCTCCCGGCGAAGGTCCCGCCGAGCATCGAGGAGGAGATGGACTTCGACGCCGAGACGATCCGCTCGGGCGTGCGCATCGCCGAGTTCTACTAGGGACTAGGCCCCCGGCCCCGCCGCGGGCATCCCGACGATGATCGCGTCGGGGCCCTTGCCCGAGGGGACCATCGGGAAGACCTTGGCCATCTGGTTGACGTGGACGTCGACCAGGGCGGGGCCGTCCACGGCGAAGGCCTCGGCGAGCGCGTCATCGAGCTCGCCGGGGTCGTGGACGGTGGCGGCGTGGATGCCGTAGGCCTGGGCGATGCCGGCGAAGCTGGGCTGGAAGGAGGCGAAGCTGGAGCCGGCATAGCGGCCGTCCCAGAACAGCTCCTGCCACTGGCGCACCATGCCCAGGTAGCCGTTGTTGAGGATCACGACCTTGACCGGCAGCCCGTACATCTGGGCGGTCGAGAGCTCCTGCAGCGTCATCTCGAACGAGCCGTCACCTGAGATCACGACGACCAGGTCGTCGGGTAGGGCGACCTGGGCGCCGAGCGCGGCCGGCAGGCCGAAGCCCATCGTCCCGAGGCCGCCGGAGGTGATCCACCGCCGGGGCCGGTCGAAGGGGTAGTGCTGGGCGGCCCACATCTGGTGCTGGCCGACGTCGGTCACGACGATCGCGTCGCCGCGGGTGATCCGGTAGACCGACTGGACCACGTTCTGGGGCTGGATGACACTGGTGTCGGCATCCACCTGGTACGGGTGCTGGCGCTTCCAGGCGGCGATCTGGTCGACCCAGCCGGCCCGCCGGGCCGAGTCGTGCGCCTCGGGGAGCTTCTGGTAGGCCTCGGCGAGGGCAGCGAGCGCCGGTGCGGCCTGTCCGGCGATCCCGATGTGGGCCGCGCGGTTCTTGGAGATCTCGGCCGGGTCGACGTCGATGTGGATGATCTTGGCGCCCGGCGCCCACTCGCTCATCACGGTCGACAGCACGCGCTCGTCGAAGCGCACGCCGACGGCCAGGATCACGTCGGAGGCCTGGAAGGCGTAGGTCGCCGCGGCGATGCCGTGCATGCCCGGCATCCCGATGAAGAGGGGGTGCGTGCCCGGAAAGCCGCCCAGGCCCATCAGGGTGGTGTTGACCGGGATGCCGGTGATCTCCGACAGGCGGGTCAGCTCGGCCGAGGCCTCACCGGTGATGATGCCGCCCCCGGCGTAGATCACCGGGCGCTCGGCGGTCGCAAGCGCCCGCGCGGCCGCCTCGATCTGGCGCGGATGGCCGGCGCCCTCGGGGGGACGGTAGCCGGGCATCTGGGGCATGGGCCCCTCGAGATCCTCGACATCGGCCGCCCACTGGTCGACGCAGACGTCCACGAGCACGGGGCCCGGCCGGCCGGTCTGGGCGATGTGCAGCGCCTCCGCCATCGCCAGGGGCAGATCGTCGGCGTCCTTGATCAGGTAGGAGTGCTTCACGATCGGCAGGGTGATGCCGACGATGTCGGCCTCCTGGAAGGCGTCGGT
>JAEMRL010000197.1 GCA_016463385.1 Thermoleophilia bacterium | reverse complement strand
CTGCGGGAGTGGCGCTCGACGGTGCTCCTGCTCGGCGTGGTGATGCCGATCAGCATCGCCGGCGTCGCCCTGCTCGGCGTGTGGGAGGCGGGCCTGTCGATCGGCGGCGCGATCGTGCTCGCGGCGGCCCTCGCCCCCACCGATCCGGTGCTCGCCGGCGATCTCGGGGTCCTCGCGCCCGGCGAGGGCGACCGCAGCGAGCCGGCGTTCGCCCTCACATCGGAGGCGGGACTCAACGACGGTCTCGCGTTCCCCTTCGTCTTCCTCGGCTTGGTGGTCGCCTCCGGTGGCGGGGCGTCGGCGTACGCCGAGTGGTTCGCCGCTGACGTTCTCTACGCCATCGGCGCCGGCATCGGGATCGGCGCGGTGGTGGGATGGGGCATCGCGGCCGCCGCGGTGCGCCTGCGCGATCGCGGGCTCCTGGCGACCGGGCTCGACGGCTGGGCGGCGGTGGGCGCCGTGCTGGCGATCTACGGGATCGCCGAGATCGCCGGCGCCTACGGCTTCCTGGCCGCCTTCGCCGGTGGCATCGCCTTCCGCCGCTACGAGCGCGACCACGCCTACAACGAGGGCGTCCACGCCGGTGCCGAGGCCCTCGAGCGAGGTCTCGAGCTGACCATGATCCTGCTGCTCGGCAGCCTGCTGACGCTCGACGGCCTGGGCGAGGCCGGCTGGGAGGCCGTGGTCATCGCGCTCGCGCTCATCCTGGTGATCCGGCCGCTCGCGACCATGGTCGGCCTGCGCGGATCGGCCCTGGCCGGACGCGAGCGCCTGTACGCCGGCATCTTCGGGATCCGCGGGATCGGCTCGATCTACTACGCGACCGCGGCCTTCGGCTCCGGCCTCCTCGCGGCCGGTGAGGGAACCCGCATCGTGTGGATCGTGGTGGTCGTGGTCTCCATCTCGATCATCCTCCACGGCCTGCTGGCGGCGCCGCTGACGCGCCGCATGGTGGACGTCGCCGAGGAGACCCCGGAACCGGTGGCGCACGGGCCGATCTGATCGGGCCGGGGCCGGCCGGAGTCGTGTCGCCCCGGACCCGCCCCCGCGTCGCGCAGGCGCCCGGCGGGTACCACCGCGGAGTACGGACGACGCGGACGAGGAGGCGGAATGCCGACCATCGAGGAGACCGTCGAGGTCAACGTGCCGGTGCGCACGGCCTACGACCAGTGGGCGCGGTTCGAGGAGTTCCCCCGCTTCATGGAGGGCGTGCGGGAGGTCCGCCGGACCGACGACACGCACCTGCACTGGGTGGCCGAGATGGCCGGCCGTGAGGCCGAGTGGGACGCCGAGATCACCGAGCAGGAGCCCGGCCGCCGCATCGCCTGGCGCTCGACCGGCGGGCTGCGCAACGACGGCGATGTGGCGTTCGAGCCGGTGGGTGACGACGCGACCCGTATCCGCGTGGCCATCGAGCACGATCCCGAGGGCGTCGCCGAGCACGCGGCCGAGCTGCTCGGTCTCGCCCAGAGGCGCGTGCGGCGCGACATGGAGCGGTTCAAGGATCTCGTCGAGTCGCGCGCCACCCCCGCCGACGCCGCGGAGGACAGGCGCGCGGACGACGACCGGGATTCCGTGCTGGGGCCCGAGGGCTACTCCGAGACGACCCGCCTTCCCTCGCTGTCGCGCCTGCGCGGCATGACCGTGGTCAACCGCGAGGACGAGAAGGTCGGCAAGGTGCGCGAGGTCTACCTCGACGCCGGCGCCGACCACCTCCGCTACCTGGGCGTCTCGACCGGGTGGCTCTCGCGCGGCACCCACGTCGTGCCCGTCGACGACGTGACCTACGTGGACGACGGCTCGGAGACCTACATCGTCGTGCCCTATTCGGTGGAGCACCTGAAGGCGGCGCCCTCGCTGGACGACGACGACGAGCTGAGCGCCGAGCGCGAACGCGAGATCTACGACCACTACGCCCGCGTGGGCTACTGGGACGAGGCGCGCGACGCCATCAAGGCGCGTCAGACCCCGCCGGCGCCGACGCCCCGCATCGCAGAGGCCGAGGTGGTGGACGCGATCCGCCGCGGCGACGACCCGGCCGGGGTGCGCGTCACCCGCTGGGGGTCCTGACGCATGTCCGGTGACGAGCGGCCGGCCCCTCGGGGCGAGAGCGACGAGGGCGGTTCCTACACCGCGCGCCCGTCGGATGAGCCCCCCTCCGAGGGCGTCACGCGCAACGAGGACGAGGAGGCCGTCGAGAGGACCGGCGGCGAGCACGAGGTCACGCAGGGGGACTCGGAGTCGGGTTCCCGCGACAGGGAACGGGTACCGCCGGATGAGTCAGGGATGGGCTGACGCATCCGACACCGGAAGGAGCAGGACCATGAGCGAGAGACGACAGGAGGCGGTGCGCCCCGCGGGGTCGCCGATGGTCTCGCGGGAGCGCCCTTCGTGGGCACCGCAGACGGAGGAGACGCCCTCGACGGGCACCGTGGGCGGTGAGGCGGTCGAGAAGGCACGGGAGGCCGGCGGGCAGCTGCTCGACGACTCCCGCGAGAGGGCGCGCGCCGAGGTGGACAACCGCTCCACCTGGGCCGGTGAGCGCGTGATGGGGATCGCCGGGGACGTCCGTGACGTGGCCGGCGACCTGCGTGCGCGTGGCAAGGACCAGCCGGCCCGGCTGGCCGAGGACGCCGCGCTCCGCATCGAGCGCTTCGGCGACTACCTGCGCGAGTCGGACAGCGACCGGATCCTCGCCGACGCGCGCGACCTCGGCCGCCGCCAGCCGGCGCTGATCGTGGCCGGCGCCGCGGTGATCGGGATCGCGGCCGGCCGCCTCGTGAGGGCCTCGGAGCCCTCCGACCGGAGGAGGATCGGGCATGGCTGACGCGACGCGGCTGCGCGAGCGCCCGGTGGGCGACCTGCTGGGGACGTTCACGCACGAGACGGCGACCCTGATCAGCCAGGAGATGGAGCTGGCGCGGGCCGAGGTGGGCCTGCAGGTGTCGCGGGCGGGCAAGGGCGCCGCGATGTTCGGCGTCGCCGCCGCCCTCGGACTGGCCGCCCTCGGCGCGCTGACGGCCTGCGCGATCCTCGCGCTCGCCCTGACGGTCGACGCGTGGCTGAGCGCCCTCATCGTGGGTGCGGCGCTGCTGGTCGTCGCCGGGATCGCGGGCCTGATCGGCCGCTCCCGCCTGAAGGCCGTCGCGCCTCCGGTGCCCGAGCGGGCCCTCGCCGGCGTGCGCCGGGATCTGGAGGTCGTCCAGGAGGGCGTGCAGGCCGGCCGGGAGTCCAACGGAGGAGGTACGGGCAATGGCGCGTGACATCGCGGAGATCCGGCGCGACATCGGGGAGACCCGGGAGCGCCTGCGCGACACCGCCGAGGCGATCGGCTGGAAGGCCGACGTCCCGGCGCGGGCGCGCGACGTGATGCGCGAGACCGTCGCGGTCGTCCGCGAGCGGGTCGCATCCGGGTCGCAGGCGCCGCAGCGCAGCGACGACGACGCGTCGTCGTCGCTGCGCGACAAGGTCGGCGCCGTCGGTTCGGCCGTGTCCGACCGGCTCGGATCGGCCAAGGAGACCGTGACCCACGGGGGCGAGGCGACCGCCCACGGCGCGTCGTCCGTGAAGGACTCCGTGGCAGGGGGCGCCGGGGCGATCGCGCGTGCGGCCTCCGCGGTGAAGGACGCCGCCGCGAGCGGCGTCGGCTCGACGGCGGGGGCCGTGGGCCACGCGCAGGAGGCCGTCGTCGCCCGCATGCCCGACCGTGAGCAGGCGACGTCGGGCGTGGGCCAGGTGGCCGCGACCGCGCGGGCGAATCCGGTCCCGTTCGCCCTGGGCGCCCTGGCGCTCGGTGCCGCGGTCGGGGTGCTGCTCCCCTCCACGCGTGTGGAGGACGAGCGCCTCGGCGCCGCCGCGGGCGAGCTGCGCGAGCGCGGGGCCGAGCTCGGCCACGACGCGATCGAGCGGGGCCGCGAGGCGGCCGGCGCGATCTCCGGAGAGATCGCCCCCAGCTCCGGCGAGGAGGGCGACCCCGCGGGCGGGGCCGCCGGGAACGGGGCGTCCTGACGGCGGCCCCGGCGACGGCCCGCGACGACTCCCGCCAGGGCCGGCCACGGCCGGCCCTGGCGCGGTCGCGCGACGTCCACCGCCCGCTGCGCATCTTCCTCGGGGAGCGGCTCACGGTGATGCGCGCGGGTGAGGAACTGGCGCGTCGCATGCGTCGCTCGGGCGCCTACCCGCCCGCGGTCGACGCACGACTCGCCGAGGCCGCGGACGAGCTCGATCGCGGCTGCGAGACGATCGCCTCGTTCATGCGCCAGGGCGGCGCCGGACGGCCCTGGGTGCGCGTCCTCGCCGGCACGGCCGCCGAGCGCGTGGGGCGCCTGAAGATGAACGGGAGGATCCGCGGACGGTCCGCGCTCACGGACCTCGAGGAGCTGGACGCCCTGATCGCCACGCTGCACTACGCGGCGGCCGCCTGGCGGGCGCTCGAGCGTTCGCCGGCGATCGTCACCGACGTCGCCCGTCCCCGCGCCGAGGCCTGCGAGGCGCTGATCTCGGCGGTCGAACCCGGCCGCCTGGATGCCGCCGAGCGGGCGCTCGTCCTATGAGTGCGGGCGTCCCGGACAGGGCGCTCGACGCGCTCGCGACGGCGCGCGCCGCAGTTCGCTGGGGCACGGGGATGGCGGTGTCGCTCTGGCGTTACGCCACCCGCGACGTGACCCTCGAGCGCCGCGAGGAGACCCACCAGGGCGACGACCCGGGCCCGGTCGATCGCCCGGTCCCCGGCGACCAGGAGAGCGTGCAGCCGCGCTCGGCGGGCGCAGGGGCATCGCTGCGGCGCCTCTACCGGGTGGAGATCGAGAACCCGCGCATGGGCGCCGCCGAGCTGATCGGCCGGCTCGCCCGCGACCCCAACGTGGCATCGCCGTTCGAGGTCGCCCGCTTCGTCAAGACGGCCGGGCGCCTCGGGGAGATGGAGGCGGGCGACGAGTACCTGGTGTGGATGCCCGGACCCTGGAACGGGCCGGTGCGGGTGGCCGACCGCACGCCCGAGTCCTTCCGTCTCGCCACGCTCACCGGCCACATGGAGGCCGGTGAGATCGAGTTCCGGGCGCGCGAGGAGGCCGGCCGGCTCGTCTTCGAGATCGAATCGACGGCGCGCAGCGGCAGCCGCCCCTTCTGGATCCTCTACGCGCCCCTGCGGCTCGCCAAGGAGGCGCAGCTCCACATGTGGGCCACGTTCTGCCAGCGCGCCGCGGAGATCGCGGGCGATCCGGCCACGGTGATCCAGGTGCGCGGCACCCGGTTCCCGGACGACCGGGGAGGGCCGCGGGGCCTTCGCCGCCGCCGGGCGGAGCGCAGGCTCGCCGCGCTCGCCGGGCGGCGGGTCAACTTCGAGGAGGAGTCGCTGGAGGACGTCTCGCCCGGCGACGGGTGGGTGGTCGACGACCACTGCACGCCGCTCGGGCGCGAGGAGCCGGGAGACGCGGCGGCCGACGGCCCCTTCGCCGTCGCGCGCGACCTGGTG
>JAEMRL010000196.1 GCA_016463385.1 Thermoleophilia bacterium | reverse complement strand
GGACTACCCGAACCAGATCAACAACGTCCTCGCCTTCCCCGGCATCTTCCGCGGGGCCCTCGACTGCCGGGCGTCCAGCATCAGCGAGGCGATGAAGGTCGCCGCCGCCGAGGCCATCGCGGCCTGCATCTCGGACGACGAGCTGAACGAGGACTACATCATCCCGAGCGTCTTCAACCGCAGCGTCGCCCCGACGGTGGCCGCCAAGGTGATCGAGGTCTCCCAGCGCGAGGGCCTCGCCCGCCGCGACCCGGTCACCGGGGAGTCCACCACCGCGTAGCTCACTCCGGGGGCGGCGACCGCGCAGGCGGGCCGCCCCCGGGCTCTACACTCGCCCCGGGGGACGTGGCGGAACGGCAGACGCTGCGGTCTCAAACACCGCTGAGGGAAACCTCGTGTGGGTTCGACTCCCACCGTCCCCATGGAGGGCGCGCCGCGCAACCGGGCGCAGCCGGTCCGGGAGCCGGCGCGTCTCCTCCGCGGCGGGATCGGGTAGGAATGCTGCGGTGCACACCGGCAGAGGAGCGGCGACATGGAGTACCGGCAGCTCGGGCGGAGCGGCCTTCGGGTCTCGACGATCACCCTCGGCACGATGGGCTTCGGCGGCACGGGGTGGGCCACGCCGATCGGCCAGATCGACGTCGAGGGCGCCCGGAGGCAGATCGCGATGGCGCGCGAGGCCGGCGTCAACCTGATCGACACCGCCGACGTCTACTCCGGCGGCCTGTCGGAGGAGATCCTCGGTGAGGCGCTCGGCGCGGAGCGCGACGACGTCCTGATCGCCACCAAGGTGCGGCTGCCGATGGGCGACGGGCCGAACGACGCGGGCCTCTCGCGGCACCACATCGTGCGGAGCGCGGAGGCGAGCCTGCGACGCCTGCGCACCGACTACATCGACCTCTACCAGGTGCACGAGTGGGACGGCCAGACCCCGCTGGACGAGACGCTCCGGGCGCTCGACGACCTCGTCCGGTCGGGCAAGGTGCGCTACGTCGGGTGCTCGAACTACGCCGCCTGGCAGATGATGAAGGCCCTCTGGACCGCCGACCGCCACGGCCTGACGCCGTTCGTCAGCAACCAGCTGCACTACTCGGTGCACATGCGCGACATCGAGAACGAGATCGTGCCGGCGGCGGTCGACCAGGGCGTCGGGATCCTGGTCTGGAGCCCGATCGCGGGCGGTCTCCTGTCGGGCAAGTACCGCCGCGGCGTCGAGGCACCGGCGGGCAGCCGGCACCTGAGCGACTGGAGCGAGCCGCCCGTCTACGACGAGGAGAAGCTCTACGACATCATCGACGCGCTGGTGGCGGTCGCCGGGGATCACGGGGTGTCCGCCGCCCGGGTGGCCCTCGCCTACCTGCTGGCGAAGCCGGCGGTGACCTCCCTCGTCATCGGCGCCCGCACGGAGGAGCAGCTCGCCGACAACCTCGCCGCGGCCGACCTGACGCTCTCGGCAGCCGACATCGAGCGGCTCGACGCCGTGAGCGCGCAGCCCCTCGCCTATCCGTTCTGGCATCACCTGAACGCCGCCGATCGCCTCAGCCCCGCCGACCTGACCCTGCTGGGCCGCCACCTGGAGGGGTGAGCGCGGAGGCGTCCGCCGCCCGCGGGGAGCGGACGGACGGACGCCACGACGCACGAGGCCGGCCGCGCGCGCGCCCGCGGTGCGGGCACGGTGAGCGTCAGCTCCTGACGGTCACCGTGGCCGACTTGGGAAGGCTGACCTGGCCGGAGGCGGTGCGCACCGTGGCGGTCAGGCGGTAGACGCCGGGCGTCCGGCCCCGGCCGGAGAAGGTGACGGTGCGCAGGCCGGCGCCCTGGTTGGCCTTGGTGATCGTGGTGACGGCCACGAAGCGCGTGCACCGCTTGGCACCGTTGCGGATCAGCGTCCGGTTCGGCGCGACGCACTTACCGTTGGCGTTACGCCGGCCGACGGCGGCCCGGGCGACCGCCACGCGGAGCGTGCCGGCCTCGGACAGCGTGACCCTCAGCTTCGCCGGGACGGCGCCGCGGAAGCGGGCGATCGAGCGCGGGGTGATCGAGAGGCCGGTGAGGGTCGGCAGCCCGGCCGTCCCGCCGCCGGGAGGCCCGACGGTGATCGAGGACTGCGCGGTGCGCGACTGCCCGCCGATGGTGGCCGAGAAGGTGACCGGGTACGTGCCCCGGGGCGTTCCCGCCGGCACGGGCACGGAGACCAGGATCTGCGTCGTGCTGTTGGCCGTCGGCGTGAGCGTGCCCGGCGATGCGACGGGCGTCGCACCGGGGATCGTCGTCGTCGCGCTCAGGCCGAAGATGAGGCTCCCGGCCGACGCGCCGACGAACTGGAGGCTGAAGGGGACGGCGGCCACGGTGCCGGCCGCCGCCGTCGGCGGAGTGCCCGCGCGGGCCACGAGGTCGCGCGTCGCCTGCGACACGGAGGTCGCGAAGGTCGCCGGTGAGGGCGAGTCGATGCAGAGCGTCTGGCCGTCGGAGCCGGTCGAGTTGAACGAGTCGATGGCGTTCCCGCAGGCGACGGGCGCCGTGATCGGGTGCATCGCGTCGATCGCCCGGGTACCCACGACGATGCGGTGGTTGAACGGGCCGGTGAACAGGCCGGTCGCCGGGTCCTTCGGAAGGGCGAACTCCGCCGTGATCACCCCGCTCGTCGGGCTGGCGCCGGCGATGTAGTTGAAGAGGGTCGAGGTGTAGCCGATCCACTGCTGCCCGGCGGGAGCCGGGGCGAGCCGCTGGAGCTCGCTCGTGTAGGACGCGTTCGGCGAGAAGAGCGGCCCGGTGCCCGGGTCGCCGTCGAAGCGGAGCGTGGCGGGCCCGGTGGCCCCCGCGGTCACCCGGTAGGCGACGAAGAGCTGCACGTTCTGGTTGTTGTTGCCGGCGTGCACCGTGGTGTTGCCCACCTCCGGGCAGGTGCCCGGGGTGTTCGAGACGCACACGGTCGCGACGATGCGCACGTTGCCGATCGAGTCGATCTGACTTGCCGTGACGTTCTTGACGACCACGCATCCGGAGAGCGCGATGACGGCGACGATGACGCCTACGAGGCCCGCGAGGAGGCGGGGCGTGGCGCGCAGAGAGCGGATGCGATTTGTCATGTGGGCGACTGTACGACGGGCCGGCGCCGTAAAGGAAGCCCCCCGAAAGGAGAGTCGCGTTTCCGCATGTGAACGAGGCCGGACTCCGTCCGGAAGACCGCCGTCAGCGCGGTGGGGCGAGGATCGCGGGCGCCGGGTCGCGGGCGCCGGCGGCGGCCGGCTCGCCCTCCCTCACCGTCGCGATGAGGGCGGCCGCGACCTGCGGATCGAACTGGGTCCCGGCGCAGGCGGCGATCTCGTCGAGTGCGGCGGACTGCGAGAACGCCTCCCGGTAGGTGCGCAGCGACGAGGTCATCGCGTCGAAGGCGTCGCAGGCGAAGACGATGCGCGCGCCGAGCGGGATCTCCTCGCCGGCGAGGCCGTCCGGGTACCCGGTCCCGTCCCATCGCTCGTGGCTCGACCGGACCAGCGGTGCGATGGAGGCGAGCGAGGGCGCCGCGCGGAGGATCCTCTCCCCGATGATCGTGTGGCGCTCGATGAACGCCCGCTCGGCCGCGTCGAGCGCGGACGGCTTCTGCAGGATGGAGTCAGGGATCGCGACCTTGCCCACGTCGTGCAGCAGGGCGGCGTGGCGGATCGGGCCGCGCCCGGTGTCGCCGATCCCGAGCCGCTGCGCGACGCGGTCGGCGAGGCGGGCCACGCCGTCGGTGTGATCACGCAGGTCGGGCGAGCGCTCCTCGAGCGTCCGCACCAGCACGTCGGCGATCTGGTTGGTGGCCGAGTCGCGGCCGAGAGCCTTGCGCGCGTACATGCGCCGGTCGGCGACCAGCATCGCTTCGTCCGCGGTGGCCGCATCGGCCGGGATCAGGGCGACGCCGTGCGCCGCCGAGATCGTGAACCCGTCGCCCCGCTCGGAGAGCGCCTCGAGCGCGGATGCGACGACCGCCATCGCCGCATCCGCCCCCAGGGGGGCGACCACGCAGAACTCGTCGCCGCCGAGACGGTAGGCGCGTCCCTGCGGGACGACCGACGACAGCCCGGCTGCGAGGCGGACCAGCAACGCGTCGCCCGCCGGATGCCCGAAGCGGTCGTTGTACGCCTTGAAGCCGTTCAGATCGAAGAGGATCAGCGCGAGCGGCTGCTCCTCGCTCGCGCCAGGGAGCGCGCGCGCCAGGTCGCGCTCGAGCCGGCGCCGGTTGGCGAGGCCGGTGAGCCCGTCCGTGTCCGCCTCGTGCTGGAGCTGCGCCCGCGCGTCCTCCCGCTCGCGCCGGCGCTGATTGGCCTGGGCGAACAACCCTGCGAGCAGGAGGATGAGCGTGAGGAGCCCAGCGCCGACGCCGATCGCGGGGAGCACGGTCCCGACGGGGTCCTCGACGAGCGACACCTGGACGGTCCAGCCCGTGTCCCCGACAGCCGCATCGCTGGTCGCGCCCGCCGCCCTCTCCTCCCCCGTGTCGAGGACCGGGGAGCCCGAGCTCAGGATGCGGAGGCGGGCCCCGTGCGGGAGCAGCGCGTGCGCGGACTGGGCGAGGCGGTCGACGGCGAAGATGCCGCCGACGTAGCCCCGGAGGGTGGCGCGGCGCTCCGCGCGCGTGGCGGGAGCGGGACCCGCGCCGTAGACGGCGACCAGGAGCCCGACGGCGGTCGGACCGCCGTCGGCGTCGAGGTTGAGGGCGCTCGTCATCACCGGTCCCCCGCCGTCGCGCGCGGCCGTGAGGCTGGGTCGCAGCAGCGCGGCGCTGGCGGCGTCGACGCCGCGGAGGACCTGGATCGGTGCGCCCGCGGGAGCGATGAGGGTGAGCGGGAAGTACTGCGGCCGGGCACCTGCGGGTCCGGGCACGCCTCCCGGGGGCGTCTCGAGGATCGGGACCCCGAGATCACGCTCGAACGCGGCGCGGCGCGCGGCCGTCACCCTCTCCGCCCAGATGAGGGAGAGCAGATCGGAGCCCTGGAGCTGGACCGCCGCGAACGTCTCGAACTCCGATGGCTCGACATCGCGCGAGGCGGCGAAGAGGCCGCGGGCGCCGATCAGCGCCGAACCCGCTCCCGCGACCTCGTCGTTGATGCTCGCGGCGGCGCGTTGCGCCCACACCTGGCGCTCATCCCGCCGCGCATCGCGCTGGACGACCAGGAGTGCCGCGAGCAGCGCGACCCCGCAGACGACGAGGAGGAGGATGGTGGCGATCTGGACCGGCCGCAGACCGCACGCGCACCGGCGCAGGGTCCGCCGGGCCCGTCCGGGGGTCGTCATCGATGGGTGGCGCCGGGATCGGGGTGGCATTCGACCTCTCGCGGGCGGCTGCCCCATGGCATCCGGGCCCTCCCTGCTCCCATCGGACTCCTGGCGCGGTGCGTGAGCGACCCGGGGCGATCCTGATCGGCGCTTGAACTTCGACGGTCGCTCAGTCCGGCACCGGGGAGAGCCCGCGCGGCAGGCGGTCGCCGAGCCA
>JAEMRL010000195.1 GCA_016463385.1 Thermoleophilia bacterium | reverse complement strand
GCTCGCGAACGCGCACTCGCTCGACGCGGCCGGAGCGATGTGCGGGGTGATCTCGCCGTCCATGGCCTGCTGGGCCGCCCGCGACGAGGTGAACGGCGGCGTCGGCTACAGCCCCTTCAACGACGGCCCCGGCGACGCCTTCTGGCTCGGCCTCGGCACCCCGGCCGCGATCGAACGCCAGCGGATCATGGCCGAGGGCATCGCGCCCGGTTTCGCGGCGGCGCTGCGGGCCGACGGACCGATCGACGCCTTCGCGCTCTGCGCCCAGGGCATCGCGATGGGCGACGACTGCCACATGCGCCATCAGGCGACCACGATGCTCCTTCTGCGCCAGGTGCTGCCGGCCATGGCCGAGCGGGCGCCGGACAGCGTCCTCCCCACCGCCCGCATGCTCGGCGTCAACGGCCACTTCGCGCTCACGGTCAGCATCGCGTCGGCACGGGCCGCACTGGCGGGCATCCAGGGGACCCCGGATTCGAGCCTGATCGTCTTCATCAGCCGCAACGGCGTCGAGGCCGCGGTGCAGATCGCCGGGCTGCCGGACCGCTGGTTCACGTTCCCCGCCCCCCTGGTGGGCGACCCGCTCTACCGCCCGGGCTTCTCCGACGCCGACGCCGCGCCCGACATCGGCGACTCGGCGCTGGTGGAGTGCGCCGGGCTCGGAGGCGCCGCCAGCGCCGCCAGCCCGAGCGTGGCGGCGTTCCTCGGCGGGGGCCTGGCCGAGGCCGTGGAGCGCACCCGCTACATGGGCGACATCTGCCTGGCCACGAGCGACAGGCTGAAGATCCCGACCCTCGACGGCGAGGGCACCCCGCTCGGCGTCGACGCGCGGGCCTGCGTGGATCTCGGCCTCACTCCGCTGATCAACACCGGCATCCTGCACCGCGTGGACGGCGGGCAGATCGGCGCCGGCATCGCCCGCACGCCGATCGAGCCGATCCGGGCCGCCCTCGACGCGCTCGTGGAGCGCCTGGGCAGCTGATGGCCGACGAGTGGGACGCCGAGACCTACCAGCGGGTCTCCGCCCCGCAACTCGCCTGGGGCGCGCGCGTCGTCGAGCGCATCCCGCTGGAGGGCGATGAGGACGCGCTCGACGCCGGTTGCGGCACGGGCCGCGTCACCCGCCTGCTGGCCGAGCGGCTGCCGCACGGCACGGTGCTCGGCGTGGATGGCTCTGCGCGGATGGTCGAGGAGGCCTCGCGGCAGCTGGCCGACCTCGGCGGCCGGGTCAGCGTCCGCCAGGCCGATCTGCGCACGCTGGAGCTGGACGCCCGGGTCGACCTGATCGTGTCGACGGCCACCTTCCACTGGATCCTCGACCACGAGGGCCTCTTCGGCCGCCTGCACGCGGCACTCCGCCCAGGAGGGCGCCTGGTGGCCCAGTGCGGCGGCTTCGGCAACATCGCCGCGACCCACGCGGCCGCCGACGAGGTGGGCGCCGCCGAGCCCTACGCGCCGCATCTGCGGGACATGCCCGAGAGCTGGCACTTCGCCGGCGCCGAGGACACGGTGGCCCGCCTCGAGGGCGCGGGCTTCACCGACGCGCGGGCCTGGCTCGAACCCGATCCGGCCCTCTTCGACAACGCCGAGGAGGGCGCGGTCTTCCTCTCCACCGTGGTGCTGCGGCACCACCTCGAGCGGCTCCCCGAGGACCTGCGCGCCCACTTCGCGCGCGCCGTGGCCGACCGGCGCACGCGGCCGGACGGCCGGGTGGAGCTCGACTACGTCCGGCTCAACCTCGAGGCGCGCCGCCCGGCCTGAGCCCGGTCAGCGCGCCCCGTACTGCTCCTCGTAGTAGCGCCGGTACTCGCCGCTCTTGATCGGCTCCCACCAGGCGCGGCGGTCGCGGTACCACTCGACGGTGGCCGCGATCGCCTCGTCGAACGAGCGCTGCGGCTCCCAGCCGAGCGCGCGCAGGCGGGTCGTGTCGAGGGCGTAACGGCGGTCGTGCCCGAGGCGGTCGGCGACGTGGCGGATCAGCGACTCGTCGCGGCCGGTCAGGGCGAGGATGCGCCGGGTGATCTCCATGTTCGGCTCCTCGTGCCCGCCGCCCACGTTGTAGACCTCGCCGGCCTCGCCGAGCGTCAGCGCCGTCCAGATCCCCTCGCAGTGGTCGTCCACGTAGATCCAGTCGCGGATCTGCATGCCGTCGCCGTAGACCGGCAGCTGCAGGCCGTCGAGGGCGTTGGTGACGAACAGCGGGATCAGCTTCTCGGGGTACTGGCGCGGCCCGAAGGTGTTGGAGCCCCGGGTGATCACCGCGTCGAGGCCGAAGGTGCGGTGCCAGGCCAGCACCTGCAGGTCGCCGCCGGCCTTGCTGGCCGAGTAGGGGCTGGAGGGGCTGATCGGGTCGGTCTCGCGGAAGGCGCCGTGCGGGATCGAGCCGTAGACCTCGTCGGTGGAGACCTGGACGAAGCGGCCGACGCCCGCCGTGCGGGCCGCCTCCAGCAGCACCGCGGTGCCCACCACGTCGGTGTTGATGAACTCGGTGGGGTCGAGGATCGAGCGGTCGACGTGACTCTCCGCCGCGAAGTTGACGATGGCGTCCACGCCCTGGACGGCGACCGCGACGGCCTCGGCGTCGGCGATGTCGGCGTGCACGAAGCGGTAGCCCTCGTCGTCGGCGACGTCGGCGACGTTCTCCGGGTTGCCGGCGTAGGTCAGCTTGTCGAGGTTCACCACCTCGGCGCCGCGGGAGAGGGCCAGGCGCACGAAGGCCGAGCCGATGAACCCGCAGCCGCCGGTCACGAGAAGCTTCACACCGTCTCCTTGAGGTAGTCGCGCAGCGCCTCGCGACAGGGCCGCAGCCGGGGGGCGCCCGGCCGGGTCACGGCGAGTGGCGAGAACATGGGGCGAGGGGCGGGGCGGCCGAGCTCCGCCGTGGTGATCGGGACGACCCGGCAGTCGACGCCCGCCTCCTCGAAGATCGCGCGGGCGAAACCGGCCCAGGTGACCGAGCCGCCGCCGGCCGTGTGGTAGACGCCGGGCGGCTGGTCGAGCAGCGCCTCGAGCGCCGGGGCGAGGTCGCAGGTCCAGGTGGGCGAGCCCTCCTGGTCGTCCACGACCGACACCTCGTCGCGCGCGCGGCCGAGCGCCAGCATCGTGTCGACGAAGTTCTTCCCCGAGGCGCCGTAGAGCCAGGCGGTGCGGGCGACGCGCGTGCCCCCGGGCCAGGCCGCGAGCGCGGCCCGCTCACCCGCCAGCTTGGTGCGGCCGTAGGCGCCGAGCGGAGCGGGCGCGTCGTCCTCGGCGTACGCGCGTCCGAGGGAACCGTCGAAGACGTAGTCGGTCGAGGGCACCACCAGCGCGGCCCCGGCCTCCGCCGCGGCGGCCGCGACGTTGCCGCTGCCCTGCGCGTTGACCGCCTCGGCGGCCTCCTCCCGCTCCTCGGCGCCGTCCACGTCGGTCCATGCGGCCAGGTGGAGGATCGCCTGCGGGGCGACCTCGCGGACGCAGTCGCCCACGGCCCGCGGATCGGTGACATCGACCTCCATGTCCACGCCCACCACCTCGTGCCGGCGGGCGAGGTGGGGCACCAGGTCCCGCCCCAGCATGCCGGCGGCGCCCGTGACGAGGATCTTCACGGGGATGGCCTCAGACGAGGCCGATGCTGGAGGAGTCGCCGATCATGAAGCGGTAGGCGCGGGGCTTCTCGGACGTGCGGGCGATCGTGACGCCCCGGCCGATCAGGCTGCTCTCCACGCGGGCGTCGAGGTCCTCCACGCGGCTGTCCTCGAGCAGGATGCTGTGCTCCACCTCGGCGTGGCGCACCACGACGCCGGTCGAGATGGACGAGTAGGGGCCGATGTAGGCGTCCTCCACGAGGGCCCCCGCCCCGATGATCGCCGGGCCGCGGATCGACGAGCGCACCACGCGCGCGCCGGCCTCGATCACCACACGGCCCTCGGTGCTGCTGTCGATCAGCTCGCCCTCGACGCGGGTCTCCAGCACGTCGAGGATCAGCCGGTTGGCCTCGAGCATGTCCTCGAGGCGGCCGGTGTCCTTCCACCAGCCGGTGACCTCGTGCGGCTCGACGGTGAGGCCGCGGTCGATCATGTGCTGGATGGCGTCGGTGATCTCGAGCTCGCCGCGGCCCGAGGGCCGGATCGCCTTCGCCGAGTCCATGATCGCCGGGCTGAACATGTAGACGCCGACCAGGGCGAGGTCGCTCTTCGGCTCCGGCGGCTTCTCGACCAGACGGA
The DNA here is from genome assembly GCA_016463385.1 of Thermoleophilia bacterium. Lineage (GTDB taxonomy): Bacteria > Actinomycetota > Thermoleophilia > Miltoncostaeales > Miltoncostaeaceae > Miltoncostaea. The sequence goes on along the minus strand of JAEMRL010000195.1, from coordinate 1,320 downwards.
CCACCTTTCCGCCCTCGAGCTCGGCGACGCCGTACGACTCGGGGTCGGAGACCTTCTGCAGCAGGATCATCGCGTCGCTGGTGCCGCCGCGGAAGCGGTCGACCAGCCCGGTGATGCCGTCGCGCAGCAGGTTGTCGCCGAGGTACATCACGAACGGCGACCCGTCGAGGAACTCCTCGGCGGTGAGCACCGCGTGCGCGAGCCCGAGCGGCGCCTGCTGGCGGATGTAGGTGACCGAGATGCCGAGCGCCGACCCGTCGCCGACGGCGGCCTCGATCTCGGCCTGGGTGTCGCCCACGACGATGCCGACCTCGGTGACGCCCGCGGCCCGGAGGGCCTCGAGGCCGTAGAAGAGCACGGGCTTGTTCGCCACGGGGACGAGCTGCTTCGCGCTGGTGTGCGTGATCGGTCGGAGCCGGGTGCCGGCGCCGCCGGAGAGCACCAGTCCCTTGAGGGCGGCGGACACGCGGGGAGGCTACCAGCCATCGGGTGGGCGGCTGGAGGCGCTGGGGCCCCGCTACGATCCGTGGCGTGAATCGTGACGAGTGGCTGGCGCGGCGGACGTACCGGGGCGCGGACTACGACGCCGAGCAGCTGGCCCACCTGGCCCGGCGCGACGGCGTGCGCGTCTCGGTCTGCCTGCCGGCGCTCAACGTCTCCGGGACGGTCGGGCCGATCGTCGAGACCCTGCGGCGGCGGCTGGTGGAGGAGATCCCGCTGGTCTCCGAGATCGTGGTCATGGACGGCTCCAGCACCGACGGCACGCGTCGCGAGGCCGAGGAGGCCGGCGCGCGGGTCGTCGCCGATCACGAGGTGCTCCCCCGGCTCGCCCCCGGACGCGGCAAGGGCGAGGCGATGTGGAAGAGCCTCGCCGTGCTCTCGGGCGACCTCGTCGTGTGGCTCGACGCCGACGTGGTCGACTTCGACCCGGCCTTCGTCACCGGCCTGCTCGGCCCGCTGCTGACCGACCCGGACGTCGGCTACGTGAAGGCGCTCTACCGCCGCAGCCTGGGAGACGACGACGACGGAGGCGGCCGGGTCACGGAGATCTGCGCCCGCCCGCTGATCAACCTCTTCTACCCCGAGCTCGCCGGCTTCGCGCAGCCGTTGTCGGGGGAGGCCGCCGGGCGCCGCGACCTGCTCTGCTCGGTCCCGTTCTTCAACGGCTACGCCGTGGAGATCGGTCTGCTGATCGACCTGGTCCGCTCGGCCGGGCTCGGCGCGCTGGCGCAGGTCGACCTCGGCGCGCGGCGGCACACCAACCAGCCGACGGCCGCCCTCGGCGCCATGGCCTCGACGATCTCCCAGGCCGTGCTGAAG
>JAEMRL010000194.1 GCA_016463385.1 Thermoleophilia bacterium | reverse complement strand
GGATGACGAGGTCGTGCATCTCCGGGAGGGTAGACCTCAGGAGACCGGCGACGGCCTACGGGGGCGCCGTGCGAGGGTGTGGCGACGGACACGTCGAAGGGGGCGGGGCATGAGGACGGCACCTCTCGGGACCACCGGCATGCAGATCAGCACCGTCGGGTTCGGCGCCTGGGCGATCGGTGGCGGCGGCTGGGACTGGAGCTGGGGAGGGCAGGACGACGAGGACTCGATCGCCGCCATCCACCGCGCCCTGGAGCTCGGCGTCAACTGGATCGACACGGCGGCCCAGTACGGCTTCGGCCACTCGGAGGAGGTCGTCGGTCGGGCGATCGCCGGGCTCGCCGAGCGCCCCTACGTGTTCACCAAGTGCGGGCAGCCCGAGGGCCCGGATCGGACCACCGTGCGGAGCTTGCGCCGCGACTCCCTCCGTCGCGAGCTGGAGGGGAGCCTCACGCGGCTCGGGGTGGACGCGATCGACCTCTGGCAGATCCACTTCCCGATCCCCGACGAGGACATCGAGGAGGGCTGGGCGGCCCTGGCCGAGGCGAGGGACGAGGGCCTCGTGCGCCACATCGGGGTCTCCAACTTCGACGCCGCGCAGCTGCGACGCGCCCAGGGGATCGCCCCGGTGGAGACCCTCCAGCCCCCGTACTCGCTCATCGACCGGGACGTCGAGGCGGAGACGCTGCCCTTCGCCGAGCGCGAGGGCATCGGGGTGATCGTCTACTCGCCGATGGGCTCGGGGATGCTGAGCGGCGGGATGACCCGCGAGCGCGCCGGGGGCCTGCCCGACGACGACTGGCGCGCCCACGACGCCCGCTTCCGCGAGCCGCTGCTCACGGAGCACCTCGCGCTGGTGGAGCGCCTGCGGGAGGTGGCCGCGCGCCACGACGCGACGCCCGGGGCGGTCGCCGTCGCCTGGGCCCTGCGACACCCGGCCGTGGACGGCGCGATCGCCGGCTTCCGCCGGCCGGACCAGGTCGATCCCATCGTGGCCGCGGCGCACCTCGAGCTGACCGCGGACGACGTCGCGACCATCGGCGCGGAACCCTGACGGGGCCGGTCCGCGGAGGACCGGCCCCGGAGGGCGTGCGCTACTGGTCGGAGGGGTCGGTGCCGCCCTCGCCCGAGCCGTCGTCGCCGGTGGTGGCCCTCGCCGGCGCGGTGTCCTCGTCGCCCGGGTCGGTCGTCGTGTCCGCCGCCGGCAGCAGGATCACCCGCTCGCAGTCGCGCGACACCTTGTCCTCGGGGCGCGCGTACGCGACGTCCCGGTTGGGCCCGCAGATGAGCGTGTCGACCACCCCGTCGGCGGCACGGGAGAAGAGCACGTCGCGGCCGAAGCCCCCGACCAGGACGTCGGCGCCCTCGCCCGCGTAGAGGGTGTCGAAGCCGCGCGCGCCGAGGAGGCGGTCGTCGCCGGAGCCGCCGCTCAGCACGTCGCCGCGCCAGCCGCCGAAGATCACGTCGTTGCCGGCCTGCCCGAGGGCGACATCGCGGCCGGGGCCCGCGTCGATGACGTCGTCATCGGGGCCGGCGAGGATGGTGTCGCGCCCCGCGCCACCCAGCAGCACGTCGCGGCCGGGGCCGCCGGTGACGACATCCGGGCCGCGGAAGCCGAACACGACGTCGTTGCCCGCCTTGGCCGTCGCCGTGTCGGCGCCGCGCGTCCCGCGCAGCACGTCGTCGGCGTCCGTCCCGTCCAGCACCGCGGCCGTCGCGAGCGGGGCCGCGACCAGCACCGCCACCGCGACCGCTGCGATTCTCCGATGCACGTTCATCTCAGGACCTCCATGAGGGGAAAAGGTGAGGCCCAGTCTCGGGGGTGATTGTGAGCGGACCGCCCGGGTATTCCGGCGCTTTTCGCGATGGGCTGTAAGCAATCGCGCCGGGCTGACGCGATTCTCTTAACGTCCCCGAACAAGTTCCCCCGGTTCCGCCCTCCGGTCAGTCGCTAGGTTCGACGCGTGCCACGACGGTCGCTCGCCACCGGCGCCGCCCTCCTCGGGGCCGCCGCGATCATGGTCGCCTCGCCCGCCGGCGACGTCGCCGCTCAGGGCGCGGTGCCCCCACGGTGCGAGGCGGTGCCCGGCGTGGCCGGCGGGGCCGTCGCGAAGCCCCGGCTGATCCGGCGCATCGTCACCGGCGAGACCGGGTGGTTCTCGTCTCCCGGCCTGGTCGATCTGGACGGCGACGGGCGGCTCGAGATCGTCGCGCCCTTCTACTCGACCTTCGTCTTCGACGCGCGCGGCCGGGCGCTCGGGAAGGGGACCGCCACCTCGGGGCGCGTCTACGCGCCGGGGGTCGTGACCGACCTCGGCGGAGACGGGACGAGGGAGATCGTCGTCGGCGGCAACGACGGCACCGTGGCCGCGTACCGCCTCGGCGCCGGCGGGCTGCAGACCGTCTGGACGGCGTCGACCGCGAGCGGCGGCCAGCGGCCGGAGGCGCGCGGCATGGCCGCGGCCGACCTCGACGGCGACGGGCGCACCGAGGTGGTGGTGACCACCACCAACACCGCCTCCGACGGCGCGCAGGTGTTCGTGTTCGACGCCGAGGGCGACCTCTACCGGCCGGCCGGCGCGGGCGCCGGCGCGTGGCCCCGCTACAACGCGAGCGACCGCGGCTTCAACGGCCAGGGCAACCAGGGCTACGGCGCCTACGGCGAGAACGTCGGCATCGGGAACCTCGACGACGATCCGCAGATGGAGATCGTGGTGACCTTCGACAACCACCAGATCAACGTCTTCAACCACGACGGCACCTCGGTGCTCGCCTCCCCGTGGTTCACCAACCGGGCGAGCGAGTTCGCCGGACGGCGCCTCGGCTGGGGGCAGTTCATCCGCTGGCTCTCCCCCGGCGTGGAGCGCAACCACTACCACCTGCAGCGCGGTCCCTGGCCTGACGTCCGCCGTCAGATGTGGCTCCAGTGGACGGCCTCACCGCCGTCGGTCGCCGACCTCGACGGCGACGGGCGCAACGAGGTGATCGGCGTGCCGAACGCCGAGCGCGAGGAGCCCTACGAGACCCAGGCGTACGCGTTCATGGTGCTCGACGGGGCCCACGGCGACGGCTCGCGCTCCGCGCGCCGCCACGCCGGGTTCGTCAACCCCCCGCTCACGCGCAAGCCCGCCGTCCGGGGCGCCGGCGACTGGTATCCGCCGAGCGGCATCCCGGCTCCGACCGTCGTGGACATCGCCGGCGACGGGCGGCCGGAGATCGTCGCGCCGGTGCCCGACGGGGCGGTGTACGCGGTGGGGCCCACCGGCAAGAGGCTGTGGCGGTACGACGTCGCTCGCGGCGCGCGGCGCACGTTCGCCTCGGAGGTCGTCGCCGCCGACCTCAACCGCGACGGCCGGCCGGAGCTCGTGTTCGGCACCTACTCGCTCGCCCGCAACGGCGGCCGGCTGATCGTGCTCTCGGGGCGCGGGAAGCTCCTGCGCTCGGTCCGCATCCCGCGGCAGGGGAGGGACGGCAACGGCATCGGCGTCGCCGCGGCCCCCTCGATCGCCGACATCGACGGCGACGGCGCGCTCGAGATCGTGCTCACGTCGTTCGACCACGGCATCGACGTGTTCCGCGTCCCGCGCTCGGCGCCGAACTGCCTGCCCTGGCCGACGGGCCGTGGCGGGCTCCTGCGCGCCGGCGCGGGGCCGGCGACGGCTCCCTGACCGAGGGGCTCAGACCGAGAAGGCGTGGCTCCAGACGATCGCGCGCCCGTCCGCGCCACCGTCGGGGTGCACGTGCCACATGACGAAGCGGCGGGACCGCTCGACGCTCCAGACCGGTCCGCCGCCGCCGCCGTCGGGGAGCAGCGCGGCACCGGGGCCGCGGTCCAGCTCGACCCGCGCGCTCCCGTCGCAGAGCGTCACCCGGTGCGCGATGGTCCACTCGCCCGGAGCGGTCTCGATGGAATCGCCGGGGCGGATGTCGGTCGCGTGCAGGAGGGGCATCGGTGTTCGAGCTACCCCGACGCGCCGATCCCGAACATCGGCCGGGTCCGCCGGGCTCCGAGGTGGCGGAGCGGCCGCCGGGCCGTCTAGAGTCCATGACGCATAACCCGCAGGCACCGCCTGCCATAAGGAAGAGTCGCGTCGTGAGCCAGATCGCCCCGCTCGTCGAGGACATCGCACCAGCCGACTTCGAGGCGGAGCTCCGGGGACGGGCCGACGTCGTGGTGCTCGACACCCGGGATCGGGCGTCGTACGCGGCGTGGCGCGTCGGCGGGGCCCGTCACCTGCGCAACACGCCCGAGGAGGAGCTCGGCACCGACGCCGACGTGCTCCTCGCGGGCCTCCCCGCCCACGCGCGGGTGCGCGTGATCTGCCACGCCGGCATCGGCTCGCGGCGGGTCGCCGCCGCTCTCATGGACCGCTTCGCCGAGGTGCTGAGCGTCTCCGGCGGGATGATCGGCTGGTCGCGGGTGCTGCAGGCGTCCGACGTGCCGGTGGCCGCTCCCTTCGACGTGGTCCAGTTCCGGCGCGAGGCACGGGGCTGCCTGTCGTACCTGGTGGTCTCGGGCGGGGAGGCCCTGGTCGTCGATCCCGCCCCCGGAGTCGCGCCGTACCTGGAGGAGGCGGAGGCGCGCGGCGCGCGGATCACCCGCGTCTTCGACACACACGTCCACGCCGACCACCTCTCCGGCGCCCGCGCGCTGGCCTCCGCCGCCGGGGCGGCCCTGCACCTGTCGCGCGCCGCGCTGCGGCGCGGGCTGCGGTACGGCGATGCGATCGCGCCGGTGGCCGACGGTGACCGCCTGCCGCTGGGCGACGCGTCCGTGCGCGTGGTGGCCCTGCCCGGGCACACCAGCGACATGACCGGGCTGGCGCTCGGCGAGGCCGCGCTGATCGGGGGCGACTGCCTGTTCACCGACTCGGTCGCCCGCCCCGACCTCGAGGCGGGCGACGCCGGTGCCGACGAGGCGGCGCGCCAGCTCTTCGCGACCCTCGGCGAGCGGGTCGCGCCGATGCCCGACGCGACCCTCCTGCTGCCGTGTCACTACGCGGGCGGGCGGCTCCCCGGGCCGCTGACGGCGACGCTCGGCGAGATCCGCGGGCGGGTGCCCGAGCTCGTCCTGGAGCGCGAGGCGTTCGTCGAGCGCGTGCTCTCGCAGCTGCCGCCGACTCCGGCGAACCACCTCCGGATCATCGCCGTCAACCTCGGCGAGGAGATGCCGGCCGACGACGCCGCCCGTCTCGAGGTCGGCGTCAACTCGTGTGCCGCCCGGAGGGACTGGGTCGGCTAGACCTGTCGCCCGTACCGGGCGGCGCGATTCACCGGATTCTCGCTACCTTTGTCTGGTATGCATGGATCCGTCCGGCGATGGACCCCATCCCGCTCACGCTGCGTGGCGAGACCTAGAGGAGTGACGACATGGCGCTGCAGATCAACCAGGAGGCCCCCGACTTCGAGGCCGACACCACCGAGGGGCGCATCCGCTTCCACGAGTGGATCGGCGACTCGTGGGCCGTGCTCTTCTCGCACCCGAAGGACTTCACCCCGGTCTGCACCACCGAGCTCGGCTACATGG
>JAEMRL010000193.1:2393-5548 GCA_016463385.1 Thermoleophilia bacterium | reverse complement strand
CGACCAGTGTGCGAGCGCCCGCCGCCCGCCGCACCGTCCGCGCGCGGGGTGGCCGCCCCCCGGCCGACCAGTTCCGGCGCCCGCACAGGACGCGGGGCGGGCGGGCCGCGAGGGCCTACACTGACCCTGTGCCCCGCGAGACGCGCAGCCCCGCATGAGGTCCACCTACCGCCTCGGACGCGTCGCCGGCATCGAGATCGGGCTCAACTGGAGCGTCCTCGGGCTCCTCGCCCTGCTCATGTGGACGCTCGCCACCGGGATCTTCCCCGAGACGAACCCGGGGCTCGGCGACAACGCCCACTTCGCGATGGCCGTGGTCGCGTCCCTCGGCTTCTTCGCCTCGATCCTGCTGCACGAGCTCGGCCACGCGCTCCAGGCGCGGCGCGAGGGCATGCAGATCGACGGCATCACTCTCTGGCTGTTCGGCGGCGTCGCCCGCTTCGCCGGCATGTTCCCGTCGGCGGGGGCCGAGTTCCGCATCGCCGCCGCCGGCCCCGCCGTCACCGCGGTGCTGGCCGGCGGGTTCGTGGGCGCCGCCCTGATCCCCGGCGTGCCCTCGTCGGTGGACGGCGTCTGCAGCTGGCTCGGGTTCATCAACCTCGCGCTGCTGGTCTTCAACCTGATCCCCGCCCTGCCCCTCGACGGCGGGCGCATGCTCCGCGCGGCCCTGTGGGCCCGCTCGGGCGACCTGACGAAGGCGACCGTCCGCGCCGCGGGCACGGGGCGGTTCCTCGCGATCGGCCTGATCGGCCTCGGGTTCGTGATGATCCTCCTCGGCGACGGCGTCGGCGGTATCTGGCTCGCGTTCATCGGCTGGTTCGTGCTCCAGGCCGCCGGCGCCGAGGCGCGCTACGTGCAGGGCTCGGCGCCCGGGATGCTGCACGTCCGCGACATGATGACCGCCGACCCGATCACCACCTCCCCTGGCGCCACGCTGGAGGAGGCCGCCGCCCTCGGGCGCGACGGCGACCCCTACGACGCGTACCCGGTGACCGAGGACGGCCACGTGCTCGGCCTGCTGCCCCTGCGCGTCCTGCGGGAGGTCCCTCCCGGGGAGTGGCCCGACCGGCGGGTGGGCGAGTTCACGCTCGGGCGCGTCGAGGCGCCCGTCGTGACCGGAGACGACACCCTCGCGAGCGCCCTCGCCGCCCTCCAGGCCGCCCCGGTGCAGAGCGCGCTGGTGCTCGAGGGCGAGAGCCTGGCGGGCCTCCTGCGCATCACCGACATCGAGGACGCCCTGCGCGCCCGGGCCGGCCGGACGCCCTCACCCGCGTCGGGCTAGCTAGACCGACTCCAGCCGGTCGCGGAGCGCCTCGAGCCCGGCCGCCATGACGCCGCCGAGGCGGGCCTCGATGTCGTAGCCCTCGACGTCGGAGGTCGCGGTCTGGCGCCACAGCACGCGCGATCCGCCCGGCGCCTCCTCGACGCGCACGGTGGCGCGGTGGCTGGTGAGGCCGGGGATGCCCTCGACCACGGTGTACGAGTACGAGCGCGCCGCCTCGTCGCGGTCGATCAGCCTCTCCACCAGCACGGCGCCGTTGCCCATCGTCGCGCGGCGCTCGTCGCCGGTGACCTCGCAGGCGACGACGGGCCCGAACCACTCGTGCACCCGCGCCGGGTCGCCCGCCAGCGCCCAGGCCGCGTCGGGCGGTACCGCCACGTCCACGCCGACCTCGAAGTCGTTCGCCATCGTCGCCCCCGTCTCGTGATCCTGTGGCCGCGGGCCAGCCTACCCGGGCGCCGCGTCCCCGCGGTCGGAACGCGCCTGCGCGATGGCCTGACGGAACCGCAGGTTGCGCACCATCAGGGCCAGGCAGGTCAGGCCGAGGGCCGCGTTGGCGACCAGCAGCGTCAGCTCCATGCCCGCGCTGAACGCGAGGACGTCGGTGCGCCCCGCGCTTCCGGCCAGCATCACCACCAGCAGCGCCTGCTTGGGGCCGAGCCCGCCCGGCGTCGCCGGGAAGAGGCTGCCGAGGCTGCCCGCCACCTGCACGATCAGGGCGTTCTCGAGGCTCGCGGGAACGTGGAACGCCGACAGGAAGCACAGCGCGCCGCCGACCCGGCACCCCCACCCGAGAGCCTGGTAGGCGACCACCGAGCGCAGGTAGCGCCCCGGGGTGCGGAGGATCGCCAGGCCCCGGCCGAACTCGCGCCAGAAGGCGCGGACCCGGCGCGCCAGCATCAGCCCGGCGACGGCGAGCGCCACGATCACGGCCAGAGTGATCCAGGGGTGCCGGAGCGCGAGCGAGATCTCGAACGCGGGCGCGCTCGGCAGGCGCAGGCCCGGCAGGACGCCGGCCCACAGCGCCCACACCAGGAGACCGCTCGCGACCACGAAGTCGAAGAGCGTCTCCGCGACCAGCGAGCCCGCGAGCGCCGGATAACGGGCGGACGGAGCCGAGCGCTTGACCAGGAAGACCTTCACGACGTCCCCGGCGCGCGCGGGGATCGCCGCGTTCACGCCGACCCCGGCGCAGTAGGCGCCGAAGGCGGTGCGGTAGCGGATCGTCTCGTCCGGGAGCGCCGCCCGCAGGATCGCCTGCCAGGCGCGCGAGCGCAGCGCCAGGTTGAGCATCCCGAACCCGACCGCCGCGGCCAGGAAGCCCCAGTGGACGGCCGCCAGGCGCTCGCCGAACGCCTGGACCGCTTCGAGGAAGGCCCGGAGTGAGTCGATCACGCCGCTAGCGTGTCAGGAGGTACGCGGCTCCGGCGGCGAGGAGGTTCGGGCGACGGCCGGCCAGGCTCGGGGCGGCGCGCCCACCGGTGTCGAGGAGGCGCCGCTCCCCCACCCGCAGACCCTCCGCCGCGGCGAGCTCCTCGAAGTCGCGCAGCGTGCACAGGTGGATGTTGGGCGTCTCGTGCCAGGGATACGGCAGCGAGCGGCTCACGGGCATGCGCCCGCGGGCGCCGAGGTAGGCGCGCACCCGCCAGTGGCCGAAGTTCGGGAACGACACCACGCCGACGCGGCCGACGCGCATCATCTCGCGCAGCACGCGCGCCGGATGCCGGGTGGCCTGCAGGGTCTGGGAGAGCACGACCACGTCGAAGGAGGCGTCGTCGAAGTCGGGGAGCCCGTCGTCGATGTCGGCCTGGACCACGGCGATGCCCCGGGCGATGCAGGCGTGGAACGCGTCCGGGGAGACCTCCACGCCCTG
>JAEMRL010000193.1:0-2293 GCA_016463385.1 Thermoleophilia bacterium | reverse complement strand
GTGCGCACGATCTCGCGCGAGTGCGAGGTGTCGAAGCGCCAGTCGCTGTCGAAGGACATCACCAGGAAGCGGGTGGCCGTGTCGGACAGCGCGCGGCGGGTGGCGACCGGGTCGGCGAACGCGTCGAAGTAGTCCATCACGCGCGACAGGTACAGGTAGCTGTTGGCGTCGAAGCGCTTGAGGAACGCGGCGCCCTGGTACTGGAGATAGCTCTCGACCTGGAAGTCGACGTCGAAGCCGAACCGCGGCACCTCGGCGTCCTGGATCCGCCGGCCGAACTTGCGCCGCATCGACTCCTCGGAGAGGTAGGTGATGTGGGCCAGCATGCGCGCGACCGACAGGCCCCGGTCGGGGGCCGAGCCGTTGCCGTAGTAGTCGCCGCCGCGGAAGTCGGGGTCGCCCATGATCGACTCGCGCGCCACCGCGGAGAACGCGATGTTCTGGGCCGACAGGCGGCTGCTGGCGCAGATGATCAGCGCCGCGCCGAGTTCGTCGGGCGCATCGAGCGCCCACTGCAGCACCTGCATCCCGCCGAGCGAGCCACCGATGGCGGCCAGCGGGCGCTCGATGCCCAGGTGCGCGGTGAGGGCCCGGTGCACGCGCACCAGGTCGCGCACCGTCATCAGCGGGAACCGCAGGCCGTAGGGCTCGCCCGTCGAGGGGTCGATGGACGACGGACCGGTGGTGCCCTGGCAGCCGCCGAGCAGGTTCGCGCAGACGACGAAGAAGCGGTCGGTGTCGAGCGGCCGGCCCGGGCCGATGATCGTGTCCCACCACCCCCGCCGCGCCGGGTCGCCGTGATGGCCGGCCGCGTGCGCGTCGCCGGTGAGCGCGTGGCAGACGAAGACCGCGTTGGAGCGGTCGGCGTCGAGGGTGCCGTAGGTCTCGAAGGCCACCTCGACGGGCCCGAGGGTCGCGCCCGAGTCCAGCGTCAGCGGACGCTCGGCGGTGAAGAGGACGACCCTCTGTGTCTCGACCCGTCCCAAGGAAGCCCCCACGGCGCGGGGCAAGCTAGTCGGGCGTCCCGGGAGTGTCAACGTGTGTCTATCCTTGCCGCCATGGAGAAGGGCACCAGCGTGACACGCCTCGACCACGACTCGCCCGAGCGCTTCGTCGGCCTGCGCCGCGCGCTCGGCGTGTCGAGCTTCGGGATGAACCAGATCGTGCTGCGCCCCGGCGAGCGCGGGCGGATCCACGCCCACGAGCGCCAGGAGGAGGTCTTCGTCGTGCTGCGCGGCACCCTCACCATCGAGATCGAGGGTGAGGAGCGCGACCTCGGCGTTGACGACGTGATCCGCATCGCGCCCGAGGTGCGCCGGAGGATCCTCAACCGCGGCCCCGGGATCTGCAGCGTGCTCGCCCTGGGCGGCGCGACGGCCCACGACGGCCGCGACGGGCTGGCCTACGCCGACTGGGACGACACCGCGCCGCGCACGCCGCAGGAGATCCCGCTGCCCGGCGACCTCCCCGCCTCCGAGCTGCGCACCGCCTGAGCCGGGCGCCACGGCCCCCGGCGCGCACCGGGGGCCGTGGGGGTCACTTCGCGGGGGCCTCGCCCTCGGCGCCGGGGTCCTTGACCGCCTCGACGGCCGCCTTCGCCTTGTCGGTGAGGCTGCCCTCGCCCGTGGCGATGTCCTTGAGCTCCATGGCGTCCTCCTTGAGGGCGTCCATCCCGCCACGGTCGTCGATCAGCTTCTTGGCCTGATCCGTCAGCTTGCTGAGATCCACGGTGCCTCCTGGCTGCGTCGTCCGGTCTGGCAGGGACCCTAACCTCCCAGGAGGCTCACGGTGGGCACCAGTTCGCAGGTGACGAGCCCCGCGCGGGCGGTGGCGCGCTCCACCACCGGCCAGAGCCGCACCATCTCGTCCGGCCGCGCGATCAGCGTGACCAGAACGGGCGCCGAGCGGCGCACCGACAGCAGGCGCTCGGCGTGCGGCGCGCCGTCGCCGGTGTGGCCGGTCGCCCCGCGGAGCGCCGTGGCGCCGGGCGCGCGCGCGGCGCGCAGGTCGTGGATCAGGGCGACGTGGAAGGGGCGTCCGCCGTCACCCTCCCCCTCCCCGCCGGTCACGGTCAGGCGCTGCCACAGCGCGACGCCGGCGCCGTCGCGGTGGGGCACCGTGGGCAGCGGGCCGACCGGGGCGCCGTCGCGGCGCAGGATGCTCACCCGCTCGAGGGTCACGGCGTGCCGGCCCGCGATCGCGCGCACCGCCGGAAGCGCCCGGGCGACCCGCTCCGGCGCTCCGACGGCGACCACCATCGCCGGCACGCCCCGATTGCGCGAGAGCACCCGCG
>JAEMRL010000192.1 GCA_016463385.1 Thermoleophilia bacterium | reverse complement strand
GGCGCCAACCGGCCGGGGCGGCGCGGGGGCGACCGGGTATGTGAGGATCCACCGGACGTATTCCCGACCCGACCCGGGTGCCCCGATGTCCGACGTCTCGCCGTCCCAGCGCCGGCTGGTGGAGAACGAGCTGATCATGGAGTCGCTGAACCGCCGCCTCGAGGAGCGGGTCGAGGAGATCCGTGACGAGACCGGCGTGCCCGGTTCCGAGCCCGTACGGTTCTTCTGCGAGTGCTCCGACCTGCAGTGCCGGGGGCGGATCACCCTCACCCCCGAGCGCTTCGAGCAGATCCACCGCGACCCGGCCCTCTTCGTCCTCCTCCCCGGCCACGAGAACGCGTCGATCGAGGTCGTCGTGGACACCTGGGGCGACCACGTGGTCGTGAGGAAGACCGTCACGACCTAGGGCGCCGGTCCGGGTCCGGGCGAGCGCACCGCGCAGAGGGAGCCGAGGTCGGTCAGCTCGAGCAGGCGGTGGCTGAGCGATCCCGGGGCGGCGACGATCTCCAGGGTCTCGCCGCGGTCGCGCAGGCGTCGCGCCGCGGCGAAGAGCAGCTGGATGCCGGCGCTGCCCAGCACGGCCACGCCGGTCAGGTCGACCGTCGTCACCCGGGTGTCCGGCGCGGCGAGGTCACGCATCAGCTCGGCCGCGTTCGACGCGTCGATGTCCCCCTCGAGCCGGAGCACGGAGCCGGACGGATGGCCCGTCGCGGCGTCGTCGCCGGCGGGAGGGCGCGCCGGCAGCGGGGAGGGCGGGATCCGGCCCGGGTGCAGCCGCCGCCGCATCGCGATACGCGTGCCCCGGTCGTCGTGGGCGATGTCCACCCGCTCCATCAGCGCGCGCATCAGCGCGAAGCCCCTCCCGCGGTCGCCGGGGTCGGCCGGAGGTGTGCGCCAGCGGCCGTCGTCCACCACCTCCACGTCGAGCTCGCTGCGGGTCGCGTCCACCGCGGCGCGTAGGAACACCGCGCCGACACCCCGCGATCCGTGGCCGTGCTCGACCGAGTTGGCGAGCGCCTCCCCCGAGGCGAGCACCACGTCCTCGACGTCCGCCGGCGGCACGCCGAGTCCCGCCAGCCACTCGCGCAGCTCGGCCCGCACCGTGCGAAGCTCACGCGCGTCGGCCCCCACCTCGATCTCCAGCGTCCGCGCCGGCGGGTCGATGCGGCAGATCAGCAGGGCGCAGTCGTCGCCCGAGCCGCCGAGCTCGGCCAGGATGCCGTCGGTGACGTCGGAGGGCGCCAGCGACCGGCGCCGGGCGAGGGCCGCGGCGAGATCACCGAAGCCGGCGTCGATGGAGCGGCCGCGACGTTCCACGAGGCCGTCGGTGTAGAGCATCACGGTGGCCCCGGGCGGGACTCCGGTCTCGCCCTCGGCGTAGGCCTCGCCGCGCTCGCGCACGCCGAGGGGCACGCCCCGGCCGCCCTCGAGGTAGCGCGTGGCGCCGTCGGCGGTGAGCACAAGCGGCGGGGGGTGCCCGGCGCAGACGTAGCGCAGGCGGCGCCCGGCCAGGTCGAGCTCGGCGTAGCAGGCGGTGGCCACGTCGGCGCCGTCGATCGTCGATGCGAAGCGGCTGAGGTTGGCGACGATCTCGCCCGGGCCGTCGCGCCGGTCGCTCGCGAAGGCGCGCAGGGCGCTGCGCAGCTGACCCATCACCGCGGCCGCCCGCGGCCCGCGGCCGACCACGTCGCCCACCATCAGCGCGAGGCGGTCCCCCGGCAGCTCGATCGCGTCGTACCAGTCGCCGCCCGCCTCGATGCCCTCGCCGGCCGCGGTGTAGCCGGCCGCGATGCTGAGCCCGTCGACCGAGGGCAGGCGCAGGGGCAGCAGGCTGCGCTGCAGCGTCTCGGCCACGGAGTGCTGGAGGATGTAGTGCGACGAGCGCAGCAGCGCAGGGCCCGTGAGGCGCGCGACCGTCTCGAGCAGCCGGCGCGCGTCGTCGCCCAGGGGCCCGGTCGCGGGGTAGCGCACCGCGAGGGCGCCCAGCGCCCGGCCACCGGAGACGATCGGCGCCGCCGCCAGCGCCCCGTCGAGGGAGTGCGCGATGCGGAAGGCCTCCATCGAGGGCCAGCGCCGCACGGCCTCGTCCGACGACTCGGCGTGCCGGATCGCCCGGTGGCGCACGGCGTCGGTCAGGGGTGTCCGCTCCGCCAGCGGGATTCGCCACTCCCGATCCGCCGAGCCGTCCGGGTAGCCCCCGAGGCGCACCGAGCGCAGAACCCGGGCATCGTCGTCGACCACCATCAGCCCGCCCGCGACACCGCCGAGCAGGGGCAGCCCGATGTCGATCAGGGCACCCGCCACCGCGGACGGCGTGAGCGCCTCGCTGAGGGCGGCCGTGAGGTTCTGCAGCGTGGCGAGCGCCTGCGCCCGTCGCCGCTCGTCGTCCAGCGCCGCGGCGTTGACCAGCAGGGTCGCGGCGTTCTGGGCCACCAGGGCGAGGAAGTCCCTGTACGCGTCGTCGTGGGACCGTGCGGGGCTGATGCCGGCGACCAGGTAGCCGATCGGATCGCCCCCGGTCGGCGAGCTGAGGGCGTGCACCGAGGCCAGGCGCGCCGGGCCCCAGGCACCCTGGCCCCCCGTGTCGCTCCTCGTCTCGAGGGCCACGGTCGCGGGCGCGCCGGTCCGCCGCACCGCAGCCCAGGGCCAGCGGCCGCCGCGGTCGTCCAGGTCCACGGCGCCGGCGGGCACGTCGGCGGGCACGCAGGACGTCGCCGCCGCCTCCCTCGCGACGCGGTCCTCGGCCAGATAGATGCGGGCGAACGGGATGTCGGCCGGATCGCGTCCGATCACGTCCGCCACGAGCGCACAGGCCTCCTCGACGCTCCGGTCCGACCCGGCCTCGCCGAGCCGCTGCAGCATGCGCAGACGCCGGGCCGAGACGACCCTCTGGGTGGTCTCGGCCACCGGCGTGAAGACGCCGCACACGTGGCCCTCGTCGTCGCGGATCGGGCTGTACGAGTAGGTCCAGTAGGTCTCCTCGCGGTACCCGAACCGGTCCATCGGGAGCAGCATGTCCGTCGACCAGGTCGCCTCCCCGGTCTCCACCACCCCGGCGAGCTGCGGTCCGATGATGTGCCAGATCTCGGCCCAGACCTCACGTCCGGGGCGGTCGATGGCCGGGTGCTTGAGGGCGCCGAGTGCGGGTCGCCAGGCGTCGTTGTAGAGAAGGCGCAGATCCTCCCCCCACCAGAGGACGATCGGGAAGCGGGACTCGAGGCAGACCTGGACGCAGGTGCGGAGCTCGCGCGGCCAGCGCGAGGGGTCGCCGAGCTCCGACCGCTCCCAGTCGTGGGCGCGCATCAGGCGGGCCATCTCGCCAGATCCGGGGAAGATCTCCTCGGCCCCCCTCATCCCGGCCGCCCGGGTTCCGGGGGAGGGCCGCCGGGGTAGGCGATCAGCGGCACGGAACACCCCGACAGGCCCGGGACGCCATGGATCACCCCGCAGTCCAGCGCGACGAGACCGGCGCCGAGCGGTCCGATCGCCAGCTCCAGGAGCTCCTCCAGGAGCTCAGGGTCACCCTGCCGGGAGTCCAGGTGATCTTCGCCTTCCTGCTGACCGTGCCCTTCACGGCGCGCTTCGATCGGGCGACCGGCTTCCAGCGCGACACGTACTTCGTCACGCTGCTCAGCACCGCGGTCGCCACCGTGCTGCTCGTGGCGCCGACCGCGCTCCACCGCCTGCGGTTCGGGAGAGGGCAGAAGGAGGACATCGTCCAGGTGGCGCACGTGCTCATGCTCTGGGGCCTCGCGGCGCTGGCCCTCGCCATGGCCTCGGCGGTGCTGCTGGTGACCGACGTGCTCTTCGGGCGCAGCACGGCCTGGCTCACGGCGGGAGGGCTGCTGGCCCTGATCGTCGCCCTCTGGCTGGTCCTGCCGCTCTGGAGGGCGCGTCTGCGCGAGCGGCCCCCGCCGCCGTGAGCCGGGGCGGGCCGTTTGCGTGATCGGGGCGGAGGGCACCTCGGATCCATGCCCGCCGACCGCTCCGACCATTCCCTGCCGGCCGCGATCGTCGACATCGACGGAACGCTGGTCGACTCGAACTACCAGCACGCGCTGGCCTGGTTCCGGGCCCTGCGGCGCCACGGCGTGACGCACGAGGTGTGGCGCCTGCACCGCCTGATCGGGATGGGCGGCGACCACGTCGTGGAGGAGGTCGCGGGCGCGGAGATCGAGGAGCGGCTCGGCGACGAGATCCGCGCGGCCGAGCAGGAGGCCTTCGGCGAGATGATCGAGGAGGTCACCGCGCTGCCGCGCGCCACCGAGCTGCTGCGCGCCCTTGCCGCGGGCGGCCGGCGTGTGGTGCTCGCCACCTCGGCCCAGCAGTGGCAGGTCGACCACTACCTGGAACTCCTCGACGCGCGGGACATCGTCCACGGATGGACGACGGCCGACGACGTCGAGGCGAGCAAGCCCGAGCCGGACCTGGTGCGGGCGGCGATCGCGGAGGCCGGAGGGGGGCCCGCGGTGATGGTCGGCGACTCCACCTGGGACTGCATCTCCGCGGCGCGCGCCGGCATCCCCACGGTCTCCGTGCTCACCGGCGGGTTCTCCCGGGAGGAGCTGGTCGAGGCCGGCGCCATCGCGGTCTACGACTCCCTCGACGCCCTGATCGACGGGCTCGCGGAGACTCCGCTCGGAGCTCCGGCGAACGGCCAGGGCGCGCAGGCCCGCACCATCCGGCGGCCCGCTTCGTAGTCGAGGTCGCGCTCGTGGGTGAGCACGCCCACGATCGCCCCGTCCCGTCCGTACCACGCCGTGAAGCCCCCGGCGTCGGCGTCGACGGCCACCTCGTCCCAGCCGTCGCCCCACGCGGCCTGCTTGATCGTGCGGTGGCCGATGGCCGACCAGAAGCCCGGCACGTCGTCCCACGACACCGCCTCGCCGGCCAGGCGGCGGCCTGCGATCGCGCCCTGGCGCAGGGCGTCGCCCCAGTGCTCCACCCGCAGCCGCCGCCCGGCCGCGGTGTTCTCGGCGAGCGCGGGATCGCCGGCGCACCAGATGCCGTCGATCGTGGTCCGCATCCCTTCGTCCACCGGCACCGCGCCGCACTCCAGCGCGATGCCCGCGTCCTCAGCCAGGCCGGTGCGCGGCCGGGCGCCCACGGCCATCACGACCCGGTGGCAGCGCACCTCGCCGTCGTCGAGCCGGAGGCGGAGGCCGCCCCGGTCCTCCTCGACGGCCTCCACCGACCGGCCGGTCCGCAGCTCCACCCCGGCCTCGCGCAGCCATGAGGCGATGCGCCCGCCGACCTCCGCCCCGAGCCGGCCGGCCTGCGGCACCGCCTCGGGCGTGACCACGGTGACCGACGCGCCGCGCATCGCCAGCGAGACCGCCGCCTCGCATCCGATGAAGCCGGCTCCGACGACCGCCACCCGCGACCCCGGGCGCGCCGCCATCGCCACCTCGGCGCTGTCGCGTGCCGTGCGTATGACGTGGACGCCGCGTCCCGAGGCCCCCGGCACCGGCGGCCGGAGGGGCTCGGAGCCGGTGCAGAGGACGCACTCGGCGAAGGCGATCTCCTCACCGGCGTCGGTGACGAGTGTCCGGG
>JAEMRL010000191.1 GCA_016463385.1 Thermoleophilia bacterium | reverse complement strand
GGGAGGGGCCGGCGGTGCGCCGCGCCCGCCCCGGAGGAGGCGGCGGCGCAGCGCGCCCTGCGCGACCTCGATCGCGGCGTCGGCCGACTCCCGCCCGGCGTCGCGCGCCGCCCGCATGACCGCCTCCTCGGGCGGCAGCGTCCGCAGGAAGCGGGCGTAGTCCCAGAGCTCGCCCGCGCGCCGCGCGGCGGCGAGGCCGAGCCCGCGGAGCGTGAACATGTCCGCGTCGGGGAGGTCCCCGGGATCGCCCAGCGGGTCGCGGAGGATCTCGCCGACCCGCTCGCGCAGCCGCTCGCCGAACCCCACCGCATACTGGTTGCGTGCCCGCGCATAGACGATCGCCGCGCTCACCACGCCGCGTCCGGCCGCTGCGAGCGCGCGGCCGATCGGCGCCGCCCCTCCTGCCGGGGCCGACAGGAACGGCGGCAGGGCCGGGCGGGAGAAGATCCGCTGGTCGAAACCATCGCCGAGCCGCTCGGCCGACGACGTCCGGCGGACGGGCCGCGGAGCCCGTCACCCCGGCCAGCCAGGCCGCCGTGGCCGCCATCAGCAGCGCCACCACCACGGCGATGCCGATCGCCTCGACCGCGGCCTGGCCGCGCTGCCCGCTGCTGGTCATTCCGCGACCGTACGAGCGCACCCGCGTACGACTCTGCACCCGATCGCAACAGGACGGGTATGTCGGTGCGCCGGGGCAGGCGGGTACAATCCGGCCCACGACGGCCCGCAGGACGGCTCGAAGGAGGCGACGATGACGGTTCTGGACTCAATCGCCAAGCAGGCGAACCGGCTTGCGACCGACGTCCAGATGTCGCTCAAGCGCGCCCGCGTCGAGGGCGAGCGGCGGTTGCTGCAGCGTCAGCACCGCGCGGCCCTGGAGGAGCTCGGCGAGCGCGCCTACGAGCTGGTGCGCGCCGGCACGATCGCCGAGGAGCCGCTGGCCCCGGAGGTGGGCGCCGTCGAGGCGAAGCTGATGGAGATCGAGGCGAAGGTCGCCGAGATCGAGTCGCTGCGCGGCGACGAGGAGGAGGAGGCCGCGGCGCCCGGCGCGGACACCGGGGACGCCTCGCGGACGGCGTTCCCCATGGTGGGGGACGAGGGCGGCGCCAACGGCGGCCCCGGCCCCGGCTGGGACGCGGCGGAGAAGTTCTTCGGTGGTGGACCCAAGGGCGGCTGACCGGCCGCGTAACAGTTCACCGCGCGGGTCCCGGGCGACCGCGGGGGCGTTGGATCGTCTCCGGACCCGGTGTATGCTTCCGCCACGCCGGGCGGGCGCCGGGCGTTCTGCCACGTAGTGCATGGGAGTCACCGGCGTGAGAGCCGAGTCCGACCTTCAGGGACACCACCGCTCCGAGACGCCCGCATGCCACCGTTGCGGTCTCCCGTTGCTGGCCGAGGCGCGTTTCTGCCCGTACTGCGAGCGCTGGCTCGACGAGGGCGGCCTGCCCCGCCTGCTGGCGACCCGCCGCGGTGAGGACGGCGTCCGCCGGATCGGCGGGATCCCGGAGCGGCTCCTGCTGGCGGTGGGCCTCACGCTCTTCACGCTCGTGGCCGCGGCGAGCATCGTCGCCGCAGTAGCCACCTAGCCCCGCACCGCACGGGGCCCGCACCACTTCCCGGCCCGCGGGGCGCGATCCCGTGGGCGCCGAACGCGATGGAGGTACCGCCGACCATGTCGAGCACCCAGAAGAGCGAGCTGTTCCAGGTCGGCGACGAGGTGACCGGGACGTTCCGGTGCGCCGAGTGCGATCTGCTCGTCAACTCGCCCCGCGAGAACGACGGCGTGCTGGTGCTCGGCCTCTGCCCGCTGTGCAGCTCGGAGGAGTGGCGCCGGGTGGGCTGACGGCCCCGGCGGCGGGTCTAGCCGGAGTCCGGCTCCGGGGGTCCGAGCGAGGCGATCAGCTCATCCACGGGGATCGCGGCGAGGACCTCGAAGCTGGCGCTGCCGCGCGAGCTCAGCTCGATCGTCAGCTTGGTGATGGTGAGCGCCTCGGGCGCCTCGACGACGCTGAGGAAGTCGTAGGCGCCGAGCAGGGCCCACTGCTTCACGACGCGCCCGCCCAGCCGCTCGATCTCCCGGTTGACCTCGAAGAGGCGTTCGGGCGTGGCCGCGAGGGTCTGGAGACCCTGCGGGCTCAGGGACGAGAGCAGGAGGAACGTCCGCATCGCGACGAGTCTACGCCCGCGGGCGGGCGCGCACCCGGCGCGGCGCCTCCCGCGACCGCCCGGCGGGCCGCGCCGCGGGAGGACTACACTCCCCCGGGCCGACCCCCCCTTCGAGGTGAGCATGCAGCGAGACAGCGACGCAACGCCGAACGCCCTCCAGAAGGCTCTTCTGGAGTACGACCCCACCACGCTCGAGACCGCGCTGATCGAGTGGACCAAGGAGCACTGGCCGATGGCGGCCCGCGCCATGGTCTACAACCGCGCCGAGGCCGACAAGACGGTCGAGGGCGTGAGCGGGATCCGCAGCGACGACGCCCGCCTGGCCCTCGAGGTCGCGGCCCGCGTCGCGATCTCCGAGCGCGAGCTGCTGTGCCGCGGCATCGCCGCCGTGCTCCCCGAGTGGCTCGAGAGCACCTACGGCCTGCGCCCCCGCGGCACCGCCTGATCCGCTCCTAGGCCTTCGGCTCCACCGGGTAACCGGCGTCCTGCCACGCGGCCCAGCCGCCGACCAGGACGCCGACCCGTGAGCGGCCGTTGTCGAAGGCCCACATCGCGATCGTGAGGCTCTTCGCCTCGCCCGGCCGGTCGCAGTAGAAGACCAGCTCGCGCCCCGGGGGCAGCCCGGCGATCTGCGACTCGAACTCCATCGGGTCGATGCGCACGGCGCCCTTCACCTGGACATCCGACTCGCGGTAGCCGAGGTCGCGCACGTCGACCGGCTGGACCGCGTCGCCCATCTTGAACGCGGCCGCGAGATCGACCGGCTGCCACCGCGAAACGTCATCCCAGCCCATCGTCACCCCCGTCCGCCTCAGGTCGATCCAACGCTACCAGCCGCTCGGCCTCCTCCAGCGAGCCCACGCCGAGCAACTCCGTCACGGCGGCGGCGTAGGCCGCGCTGAGAGGGGTCTCGATGCCCGAGCGCAGGGCCCCGGCGAGATAGGCCACCCCGTTTCGGGGACCGTTGCGGCCGCTCGCGACGGCCCTCCGCGCGAGGGCCTGGGCGGTCATGTCGGGAGCCGGGAGGTTGCGCGGCAGCGAGGCGGCGAGGACGAGGCGCTCGCCGGGCATGTCCACCGCCACGACGCCGCGGGCGTCCTCGAGGCCCTCGCGGACCACCAGCATCTCGACGGCCTCGCCGAGGTCGACGTCGTCGGCGAGGAGGAGCAGCGCGCCGGCCACCGGGCCGCCGCGGGCGTGCGGGACCAGCACGGGCCCGCCGCCCCACCGGCGCGACGCCCGGCCGTACTCCACCGGGAACGGCGTCCGGCAGGGCTCGACGGATGCGATCCGCGGCGCCAGCACGGCGCCGGGCGAGTGGATCAGGGACCCGTAGGCGAGGATCGCCAGCCGGCGCTGCGGCACCGGCGAGCCGTCGCCCCTCACGGCCGCGTGCTCAGGAGGCCAGCTCGAGCACCGACGCCGCGTGGCCCTTGGGCTTCACCTTGTAGAGCGCCTCCCTGAGGACACCGTCGGGACCGATCACGAAGGTGCTGCGCTCGATTCCCATGTAGGTGCGCCCGTACATCGACTTCTCGACCCAGACGCCGTAGGCCTCGGCGGCCGTGTGCTCGGGGTCGCTGAGGAGCGTGAAGGGCAGGTCGTGCTTGTCGCGGAACTTGACGTGACTCTTCAGGGGGTCGGGGCTGACCCCGATCACCCGCACGCCGGCGGCGTCGTAGTCGGCCTTCATGTCCCGGAACTCGCACGCCTGGGCGGTGCAGCCCGTGGTGTCGTCCTTGGGATAGAAGTAGAGGGCGACCGTGGTGCCCCGCAGGCTCGCCAGGTCGACCGTGGAGCCGTCATCCGCCTCCAGGGAGAAATCGGGGGCCGGCTGCCCCGCCTCGAGTCGCGCCATGTGTGACCTCCGTGGACGTGGGGACCGACCGGAGGCTACCGAGCCGGCGGGCGGTGGCGACGGGCTACGATCGCGGACGATGTCCACGCCCCCCGCCCCCGTGGCCGTCCGCGCCGCCGCGGAGGACGACGCCGAGGCCGTCGCGGCGCTCGTCGCCGAGGCGCTCGGCGACAAGTACCGCCCCGCGCTCGGCGCGGGCGCGCAGGCGGCGATCGCCGCGCTGGTGCGGCGGGACGTCGCGGGGCCGGGGACGAACCGGCGCTGGGTCGCGGAGATCGACGGCCGCGTGGCGGGCAGCGTCACGATGAGCCTCGGGCGCGATGCCGACGAGGGCTTCCCCGCCGCCGTCGCCGAGGCGGTCGGATGGCCGCGCGCGATCCGGGCGACGCTCGTGCTCAGCCTCCTCGGCCACGGCCAGCTCGACGCCGACGAGGCCTACATCGACGAGCTGGCGGTCGCCGACTGGGCGCGGCGGCGCGGAGTGGGGCGCGCCCTGCTCGAGACCTGCGCGGTGGAAGCGGCCGAGGCCGGCCGGCGGAGGCTGACCCTGTGGGTCACCGTCGGCAACGTCGCCGGGCGGGCCCTCTACGCCCGGGCGGGCTTCGGCGAACGGCGGCGGCGGCGCGTCCTGGCCGGGCGCCTGCTGTTCCGGGCCCCCGGGGCGATCCTCATGGAACGGCGGCTGGCGCCGGCGCCGCCGGCCCAGGGAGCGGCTCCGGGATCGCCGGGCTGAGCGCGGCGGGGAGCTCCAGCCGCGCGCGGCCCCCGGGCCCCGCCTCGATCGTGAGGCTCCCGCCGAGGCGCTCGGCGAGCGCCCGCGCGACGCCGAGCCCCAGACCCGCGCCCGGGAAGCCGTTGGCGCCGGCGCCGCGCGCGAAGCGCTCGCCCACGACGGCCAGCTCATCGGGACGCACCCCGGGCCCGGTGTCGGTGACCGTCAGCGCCACCCGGCCGCCCGGCAGAGCCCGGCCGGCGAGTGTGATCGTTCCCCCGCGGGGCGTGAAGGTGGCGGCGTTCGCGATCAGCTCCGAGAGGATCTCGTGGGCGAGCGCCGCATCCGTGCGCAGCGGCGGAAGATCGACCGGGAGGTCGGTCTCGAGCCGCAGGCCGCGGTCGCGGAGCCGCCGGTCGAAGGAGGCGCCGAGCCCGTAGGCCATGCCGGCGGCCCCGACCGGCCGCAGCCGCACCGGATGCGCACGGGGATCGTTGGCGGTGCCCCGCAGCAACTGCGAGACGAGGCGCTCCATGCGGTCGCCCGCCGCCTGGATGCGCCGCACGGCCGGCACCGCCGACGCGGGGACGTGACCGAGCAGGTCCGATCCGAGCGCCTGGATCTCCGACACCGGCGCCTGCAGGTGGCGCGCCGCCGCGCCGGTCACCTGGCGTCGCATCGCCTCCATCCGGGCCTGCTCGGTGCGCTCGCCGACGGCGACCACGCGCCCGCCGGGCACCGCCCACGCCTCCATCTCGAAGGCCCGCCCGTCGGAGAGCACGATGCGCCGCGAGACCGGGCCCGACGCGGCGAGGCCCATGGCCAC
>JAEMRL010000190.1:848-5565 GCA_016463385.1 Thermoleophilia bacterium | reverse complement strand
CCTCTGGGAGGTCGAGGCCGTCGGCCAAGCCGTCCGGGTGGTGGTCCAGTCGGAGATGGTCGCGAACGAGTTGCTGCCGGAGATCCTCGCGGGGGACCCGCGGGCGAGGGGCCGGTCTGGGGGCCCACTGCGCTCCGAGTCGTTCGCGCGCGAGCGTGAGCGCGTCGTCTGCGTACACACCACGATGCACAGCGGTCTGTGCATGGCGGCAGCGATGGACCACGACATCGACGCGCCGTCCGGCGCGCGCATCGGCACCGAGAGCTCCGCGGACCTGGGGCGGGTGACGGTGTCCGCCGATCTCGAGCCGGGCGAGTGCCTGCGCGTCGTCAAGTTCATGTCCTACGAATGGTCGGCCCGAAGGTCCGCGTCCGCGGTCCGCGCCCAGGTGGACGCGGCGCTCGACAACGCCGGGCAAACAGGCTGGGAGGGACTTGCGGCAGCCCAGCGCGGCTTCCTCGACGACTTCTGGGGCCGCGCCGACGTCCGACTGGAGGGTGACGACCAGCTTCAGCAGGCGGTCCGCTTCGCCCTGTTCCACATCCTGCAAGCCGGGGCGCGCGCCGAGGGGCGGGCGATTCCCGCCAAGGGCCTGACCGGACCGGGATATGACGGCCACGCCTTCTGGGACACCGAGGCCTATGTCCTGCCCGTGCTCACGTACACGATGCCATCCGCGGTCGCCGACGCGCTGCGCTGGCGCCACGCGACGCTCGATCTGGCGCAGGAGCGGGCGACGCTGCTCGGGCTCGAGGGAGCGGCCTTCCCGTGGCGCACGATCCGCGGACACGAGTGCTCGGGCTACTGGCCGGCCGGGACGGCGGCCTTCCACGTCAGCGCGGACATCGCCGCCGCGGTGAGCCGGTACGACGCCGCGACGGGAGACGAGGCGTTCGCGTCGACGATCGGCACCGACTTGCTCGTCGAGACGGCCCGCCTGTGGATGTCGGTCGGTCACCACGACCCCCTGGGATGCTTTCGCATCGACGGGGTCACGGGCCCGGACGAGTACACCGCCGTGGTCGACAACAACATCTACACCAACCTGATGGCGCAGCGGAACCTTCATGACGCCGCCGCTGCTGCCGAACGCTGGCCCGATCGTGCCCGAGACCTCGGCGTCCGGTCCGGCGAAGCCGGCGCCTGGCGCGGAGCGGCTGAGCACATGACGGTCCCCTACGACGCCGATCTCGGTGTTCACCCGCAGTCGGAGGGCTTCACCCGGCACGCGCGCTGGGACTTCGCCGGCACGCGGCCCGAGGAGTATCCGCTCCTGCTGCACTTCCCCTATTTCCAGCTCTATCGCAAGCAGGTGCTCAAGCAGGCGGACGTCGTCCTGGCCCTCCACGTCTGCGGGGACGCCTTCACCCCCGAAGAGAAGCTGCGCGACTTCGAGTACTACGAGCCCCTGACCGTCCGCGACTCGTCCCTCTCCGCATGTACCCAGGCGGTCCTGGCCGCCGAGGTCGGACACCTCGACCTCGCGTTCGACTACCTTGGGGAGACGGCGCTCCTCGACCTGAACGACATCGGGCACAACACCCGCGACGGAATACACATCGCCTCGCTCGCGGGAACCTGGATCGGCCTCGTGTCGGGCTTCGGGGGTATGAGGGATCACGGGGGACTGCTCTCCTTCGCCCCCCGCCTGCCCTCCGCGCTCCGGCGCCTCGAGTTCGGGCTCACCGTCCGGGGTGGCCTGCTCGGCGTCAGGGTCGACCACTCGGAGGCCGTCTACTCGCTCCGCGCGGGTTCGCCCCTCGAGATAAGTCACCACGGCGAGCGCCTGGTCGTGGAGGGTGGCCGGCCGGTCACCCGGGCGATCCCGGTCATCCCGCCACGCATTCCGCCCGCGCAGGCGCCGGGACGGGCACCGTTTCGCCGCCACCCGCCCTTCGCGCGGGTGTGAGGGGTCGGCGTGGCCGGCACCGAGAACGAGGCCGTGACGGTCGAGGTGACCGACGACGGTGAGCGCGCGACCGTGCGGGGCGACGTGGGCTTCGGCATCGCGGGCATGGTCGACCAGGCCGAGGGCCTGGGTGGCACCTGCGTCGCCGGGCCCCGAGAGGGCGGCGGCTGTGCGGTGAACGCGGTGCTGCCCCTGGGGGGGCGTCGGCGTGAGCATCCGCGTCGTGGTCGCCGACGACCAGGAGACCGTTCGGCGGTGGCTCGGCATGATCCTCGGCGCCGACCCGGGCATCAGCGTCGTGGGGCAGGCGGCCGACGGCGAGGAGGCCGTGGCCCTGGCCCGCGCGCTCCGGCCACCCGCCGTCTGGCGGGCCCCGGCGTGGCCGATCCGATGGCCGTGGTGGTCATCACCACCTCGATCCGACGAGCACGCATGCGGTCCTCAAGGCCGGCGCCCGTGGGTTCCTGCTCAAGGACGCCGGGCCCCTACTGGGCCAGGCGATGAGGGCGGCCGCCGCGGGCGATGCTCTCATCGCGCCCAGCGTCACCGCCCGCCTGCTCGCGACGTTCGCCTCGCCGGCTCCGCCGCCTCGCCCGCTCACCCAGCGGGCCCGGCCGCTCAGCCCGGGCCGAACACCCGGGTGCCGGTGTTGTTGGTCTCGTCGGACTCATCGACGGTGTTCGTCGAATCGGCGGTGATCGTGGCCGTGACCTCGAACACGTCGGGGTCGCAGTTGATGCCCGGGAACAGGATGAACTCCTGCTGGGTCTGGCCGGGGGGCAGCGGGGCCGCGG
The DNA here is from genome assembly GCA_016463385.1 of Thermoleophilia bacterium. Lineage (GTDB taxonomy): Bacteria > Actinomycetota > Thermoleophilia > Miltoncostaeales > Miltoncostaeaceae > Miltoncostaea. The sequence continues at coordinate 2,862 of JAEMRL010000190.1, read as the reverse complement.
CGATCGTGTTGGTCAGCGTGATCTGGCCCGGCGAGGAGAGCTGGACCGAGGTGATCGACGCGCCGGAGGCCACCGTCCCCACGTTGCCGCGGCGGTAGTTCACGGTGCAGCCCAGGGGATCGGGCCGGTAGACCAGCGACACGACCAGCGGGACCACCAGGTCCGCCTTGGGGACGGGCGGCGGCGCGGGCGCCGGGTTCGCCGGGGGCGTCGGGCTCCCCACCGGGGCGACCGGCGGCGCGGCGGGCGTCGGCGTCTGGGTGTCGGGCCCGCCGGGCTGGCGCGTCACGTCCAGCGGCTGCCCCGTCACCTGCAGCACATCGACCCTGCCCGCGGCGGCTCCCACGCGGGCGCGGTCGATGACCTTGGCGCCGGCGCGGTCGCCGGTGCGCCGCAGGCGGTCGGCGATCGTTCCGAGGGCGGTGGAGGAGATCACCCGCACCTGCTTCAGGTACTCGCGCTGCCGGATGGCGAGCAGGTCGACCTGGCGCTTGTCCGTCAGGCGCGCGATGCGGGCCTGCTCGGCGCGGTTGGCGAGATAGGCGAACGTCGCGCGCTGCGCCTGTGCCTGCGCGATCCGGGCGCGCAGGAGCTCCCGCTCCGCGAAGCCGGTCGTCCGGGAGAGCGTCGCGCGCGATCGCGCGATGTCGCGGGTGATCGCCGTCAGAAGTGCCCGTCCGGCGATCACCCGGGCCGCCACCAGCGCCGACACGGCGCTCGCCGGCCGCGGCGCCTTGCCCGTCCTTCTGATGGGGCGGGGCGGCTGGCACCCGAGTGCGTTGCTGAAGTCGGACATCGAATGGATCCGACCCCGGTTCTGGGCGAGTACCTGGACCATCCGCCCGCGGGTGACGCCGACGCACGCCGACTGGAGGCGCTTGAGCTCGAACGCCACGTTGCGCTCGATGCTGAAGTCCTGGGAGTTCGTGCAGGGCGTGGACCGCGCCTCGTCGGCCCAGTATTCGGCCCATCCCTCGTTGAAGGCGAACCCGTGGTTCGTCGTGCCGCACGACGTCCCCGAGTGCGAGCGCAGGTACCAGAAGCGCGCGCTGTCGGCGGCGAAGTGACCCTTGTCGCCGTCGAGCTGGTGGCGGAACGAATGGGCGAACTCGTGCTGGGCGACAGAGCGCATCACCGGCATGGCGGTGGTGCCGATGTTGCGGATCGGGGCGTAGTTCCCGGGCCAGAACACGTCGGTGTACGGGGTGAACGGGACGCCGGAGGTCGGTGCGTTGTCGAGCACCGTGACCTTTCCGGCCGGGTTCGACGTCCCGGTGTCGGCCCGGTAGCCGTCGGCGGCCGCCTTGAACGCGGCCCACAGACGGCACTCGGCGCCCGGGACGACCTGCGTCCCGTAGTCGGCGAGCGGTCGGTTGTTCTGGGTGCGGAGCGTGTCGTGGTAGTGATGCCAGGTCGTGGGGAAGTTCTTCACGCCGACGTCGTTGTTGACGAGCACCGCGCGGACGCGCCAGTTGCTCTCGCCGCCCCGCACCCGCCATTCCCACTCGCCGTTCGGCCCGGAGCGGCCGGCCGCCGCGACCGTCTGATTGGGCCAGATCTCCGGCAGCAGGCGTGTCTTGGTGTTCATCAGCTCCACGCGCACGTCGGCGAGCGGCTGACCGTCGTTGCAGGTGAAGCGCCCCTTGAGCGTCATATCGACGGCCTGGGCGCTCACCGGCGTGATGGCCAGCGTGCCGAGCGCGATCAGCGCGAATGTGCAGAAACGTCGAATCACGACGCGACTATCGATCCGCGGCACGACGTCCGTCAAGGATCTCAGCGAGTGCGGGCGACCAGGATCCGAACCCGCGGACTGCGGCGTCGCGGCGGAGCTCCGAGGGCGTGAGCGGAGGGGGCCCGGTGGAGCCGATCGGGACACACGCTCAGACGTACCCCGACCGTCTCAGCCACCGGAGCGAGAACCACCCCCAGATCGGCGGCAGGAAGTACGTGCACAGGCGATGGGTGATCGCGATGGCGAAGGCGGTCGACTCGTCTACACCCACCGCCACCA
>JAEMRL010000190.1:0-838 GCA_016463385.1 Thermoleophilia bacterium | reverse complement strand
CCTGTGCGCCGACGCCGCCGGGCACGGGGACGAGAGCCCGGAGATGGCGGACGCCGCCATGTTCACGAGCAGGAGCTCCGCCAGCGTCAGATCGACGCCGTATGCCATGGCCGCCGCGCCCAGCGTGAGGGCGAACAGCACCTCCGAGGCGATGTTGCCGCCGAACAGCTCGAGCCGCTTGCGCCGGGTCGTGAACACGGTCCGGAGGCTGGTGATGCCCGGGCGGAGCGCGGGCAGCACCTTCGCCCGCAGGGCGGGGACGGCCATCACCAGGGTCACGATGAGGACGAGGACGGCGACGATCGTTCCGATCAGGCGGCCCGAGGGGAGGCCGCTCGCCAGATCACCGGTCACGTCGAGGTCGACGAACGGCAGGATCAGCAGCACGAGGAGCACTTGGACGAGGGTCTCCGAGAGGCTGTCCACGCCTCCCGCGGCGACGGCCTCGCTGGTCGGGGCACCCATGCGCTGCAGGAACCTCACGTTGACGGCGATGCGCCCCGCCGAGCCCGGCACGGTGAGGTTGACCACCTTCAGCGCCGATTGCAGGAGGACGCACGGCAGGAGCGGCAGGGGAGTCGCGACCGCCCCGCGCAGCGACACGCCCTGGGCGAACAGGGGCAGTTGCGCGAGGAGCAGCGCGAAGAGCACCCATCCGACCTCGGCCTGCCGGAGCTCGTCCACGACCGTCTCGAAGCCGAGCTTCGCGAGCTGGGAGATCAGCAGATACGCGGCGAGCGCCAGGAGCGCGGTGACGGCGACGTCGCGTGCGCGAAACCGCCGGAGGGGGGCGATCTCCGGGACCTCGGCGCCGCTCGCCGTGGCCGCCGCCGCACGG
>JAEMRL010000189.1 GCA_016463385.1 Thermoleophilia bacterium | reverse complement strand
GCCGCGACCTCCGCCGCGAGCGCGCGGGCGAGGTCCCCGCCGCCCGCCACGCGCACCGTCCCGAGCCCGAGCCAGGCCGCCATCTCCGCCAGCTCGGCCGCCAGGTCGGCCGCCGTGGCGAGCGGATCCTCTCCGGGCTCGGCGAAGGCGGCCTGCACCAGCAGCGCGCCCTCCGCCCGCCCGGCCTTCAGATCGACCCGCGCCACCAGCCGGTCGCCGCGCAGGAACGGCAGGACGTAGTAGCCGTGCACCCGCCGGGCGGCCGGGGTGTAGATCTCGATGCGGTAGCGGAAGCCGAACAGGCGCTCGGTGCGCGCCCGGTCCCACACCAGCGAGTCGAAGGGCGACAGCAGCGCACGCGCCCGTACCCAGCGCGGCAGGTGGGCGTCCGGGTGGAGGAAGGCCGGGCGGTCCCAGCCGGCGACCCGCACCGGATGCAGCCGCCCCGCCTCCACCAGCTCGGCCACCAGATGCCGCGCGCGCGGCACGTTGAGGCGGTGGTAGTCGCAGAGGTCGTGCAGGGTGGCCACGCCGAGGGCGCGGCCGGCCATCGCCAGCAGCTCGCGCTTGGCGTCGTCCTCGGAGGGCGCCGGCAGCGCGCGCACGCGTTCGGGGATGACCCGCTCGGTGAGGTCGTAGAGCCGCGCGAAGTCGGACGGGCGGCGCCGGGCGGTGAGGGCGCCCGACCAGAACAGGTGCTCCAGCGCGCGCTTGCCGCGGCTCCAGCCCCACATCGAGTCCGCGCGCGGGCCGGGGTCGGGCAGGTCGCCGGCCGTGATCGGGCCGCGCTCGCGCACCTCCTCCAGCACGGCGGCCACGTAGCCGGGGTCGTCGCGGCCGATCGCGTAGATGCTGCTCCAGACGCCGTCGGGGCGCTCCATCCTCCAGCGCATCAGCGGCCAGAGATCGATCGGCAGCAGCGACGCCTCGTGGCACCAGTACTCGAACAGCTCCGCGTCGGCGGCCATGCGCGGCAGGACGTCGCGCGGGTGGGCGCCGATGCGGGCGAACAGCGGCAGCTCCTGCGAGCGCGCCAGCACGTTGACCGAGTCGATCTGGATCAGGCCGACGCGGTCGAGCACCCGGCGGGCGTGGCGCCGGTCCACCCGTCCCTCCGGCCTGCGGTCGCCGAACCCCTGGGCGTGGAGCGCGATGCGGCGCGCCTGGGCGGCGCTGATCTCGGCTCGCTCGGAGGGCACGGCCGGACGCTACCCGCCCTCATGGCTCCGAGTAGCTCGCGACCGAGATGGTCACCTCGCCGAGGTCCGGGTCGGCCGGGAAGAGGAAGGCGCCGGTCTCGCGCTCTCCCGCCGAGAGGAACATCACCGACTGCTCACCCTCGCCCTCGAGGGTGCCGTCGATCACCAGCTCGGCCACCACCTGCACGTTGTTGGCCGGCTCGCCTCCGGTGTTGCGCACCTCGAAGGGCACGCGGTAGGCGCTGCCCGTGCGGACCACCGGCCCGCTCTGCCCGGCCTCGAGGAGCGCGGGCCCGGACGGCCCGGTGGCCCAGCTCAGCACGATCAGGCCCGCCACGAGGCCCACCAGCGCCACCGAGACGGCGAAGGTCCACCACTCGGCCGCCGTGCGGGGCGGGCGCTCCTGGCGTCCGCCGCTCATACGGCGAGCCTCCCGGCGGCGCCGCCGATGGTGGCCGGCAGGCCGAGGACGACGGTCCAGGCGAGCCAGGTGCGCCAGTCCTGGTCGGGGCCGATGCGCTGGAAGAACAGCAGCGCCAGGCCCGCGACGGTCAGCGAGATGACGTAGGCGCCGACCGTCTCGGCGAAGGGCCGCTGGAACGGGCCCTCGTGCTGTCGCCGCCCCGCCTGGTCGGAGAAGTCGGCCTCGAAGACGATCGCGTACGAGATCAGCAGGGACGCCGCGACCAGCGCCAGCAGCCAGGGCGGGGACATCGCGCTGGCGATCAGGGGCACCTCGTCGGTGGGGGCGATGCTGAAGCAGAGCACCAGGGCCCCGACGGCGGCGGCGCCCGCGTCGGCCAGCGTGCGGCCGATGGCCGGGTCGTCCACGCCGATGTCCTCCGCGAGTCCGCCGCCGCCCTCGTCCTGCTCCCCGCCCGCGTCCTCCTCCCGCTCGCGCCGGGACAGGAACTGCCGTGCGAGAGCCGCGCCCAGGGCGAACGGGATCGCTTCGAAGACGACCTTGCCGACGGTCTCCTCCAGGGAGGTCGAGAGGGTGATCTCACGGATGCAGACCAGGATCGCCGCGGCGCAGAGCGCCCCGATGGCGACGATCACGACGCCGTCGAAGGCCGCGTCACGCCAGGTGCTGTCGCGCACGTTCCGGAACCCCGAGGTGCGGGTGAGGACGACCACGAGCACCAGTGACACGGCGAGGGCGCCGAGCATCCAGCGCGGGTCCACCCACGACCCGTACCACCAGACCTCCATCGTGTAGAGCAGCGGGACCCCGAAGAGGAAGCCGCCCGCCGCCGCCCGCATGAGATCCCCGATCTCACGCCCCCACCCGGCGCCGGTGGACCCGGCGGTCTGCGCACGCATCGACACGCCCGTAGGTCACCCCGCAGGCGGGGATCCGAAACCCCGTGGGCGACGGTTCGCATTCGGCAAACCCGGGGTGGCGCCGCTTGAAGCGCCGCCGGGGCTGCGCTTTCCTGGGTACCCGCAGGATGTGAGACGCATCGGTCTCATATCGACGACACCGTCGCGAAGGACAGCCCGTGCCGCACTCCGCCCACGAACCACCCGTCCGCTCGGGAGCGCTCTCGCGCCTGGCCCACCTCTGCGCCGCGCACGGCTGGCGCACGATCGGCGCCTGGGTGGCGGCGGTCGTCGCGGTCGTCGTGCTGAGCCAGAGCTTCGGTGGCGCGCTGGTCGACGAGTTCTCGCTGCCCGGGTCCGACTCGCAGCGGGCCACCGATCTCCTCGACACGCGCTTTCCTGCACGCTCCGGCGACTCGGCGCAGATGGTCTTCGCGGTCGACTCGGGCCGGCTCGACTCCGGCGAGGCCCGCGATGCGGTGAGGGAGGCGGTCGCCGCGGCCGGGCGGATCCCCGGCGTCACCGAGGTGTCCGATCCGCTCGCCCCCGCCACCGGGGGCCTCGCCGAGAACGGCCGCATCGCCTACGCCGACGTCCAGTTCGCCGCCAAGGCGATCGACGTGGACGCCGCCGCGGTCGACGACCTGATCGAGACGACGCGCGCCATCGGTGAGGACGCCGGCGTGCAGGTGGAGTTCGGCGGCCCGGGGGTCGCCTACGCGGACCCGCCGACCACCGGGCTCCGCGGGGTGATCGGCCTGCTCGCGGCCGTCGTCATCCTCCTGATCATGCTGGGCAGCGCCGTCGCGATGAGCCTGCCGATCGCCCTCGCGATCGCCTCGGTCGGGATCGGGACCGCCCTGATCACCCTCGGCGCAGGCTTCTGGACCTTCGGCACCATCACACCGACCCTCGCCACGATGATCGGCCTCGGCGTGGGGATCGACTACTCGCTCTTCATCGTCACGCGCTTCCGCCAGGCGCTCCACGACGGCCAGTCACCCGTGGACGCCGCGACGACGGCGGCCGCCACCGCGGGGCGCGCGGTGATCTTCGCCGGCATCACCGTGGCGATCTCGATCTCCTCACTGGCCCTTCTCGGCATCGACTTCATCACCAAGATGGGCCTGGGCGCCGCGATCACGGTGCTGGTCGCGGTCGTCGCGGCGGTCACGCTGCTGCCGGCGATCCTCTCGCTGCTGGGGCACCGCATCGACCGGGGCCGCCTGCCGTTCATGCCGCACCGCGACGACTCGGAGGCCGCGCGGCAGAGCTCGCGCACGGCCCGCTTCGGCCGGTGGGTCACCGCCCGCCCCTGGGTCACCGGCGGCGTCGCGATCGCCGTGCTGATCGTCCTGGCGCTGCCCGTGCTGACGGTGCAGCTCGGCTCCAGCGACGCGGGGTCGAACCCCGCGGGCACCACCACCCGCAAGGCCTACGACCTGCTGGCCGACGGCTTCGGCCCGGGCTTCAACGGGCCGCTGATCGTCGCGGTCGACCAGACCGGCGATCCCGGCACCGCCGCGCGCGTGGCGCAGGCGATCGAGGACAGCGCGGGCGTGGCCTCGGTGGCCGACCCGGTGCTGAACGCCGCCGGCGACACGGCCGTGGTGACCGTCTTCCCCACGACCTCGCCGCAGTCGGCGGAGACCGCCGATCTCGTGCACCGCCTGCGCGACGACGTCCTGCCCGGCGCCGTCGGCGGCGCCGGCGCGCAGGCCTTCGTGGGCGGGCAGACCGCCGCCTTCGAGGACATCGCCGCGATCCTCGCCGGCCGCCAGCTGATCTTCCTCGTCGTCGTGATCGGGATCATCTTCGTGCTGATCACGATGGCCTTCCGCTCGGTGGTGGTGGCCGCCAAGGCCGCGCTCACCACCGCGCTGTCGGCCCTCGCGGCGTTCGGCGTCCTGGTCGCCGTCTTCCAGCACGGCTGGGGCGCCGGCCTGCTCGGCGTGGACAGCACCGGGCCGATCGAGTCGTTCCTGCCGGTGATCGTGTTCGCGATCCTCTTCGGGCTCTCGACCGACTACGAGGTCTTCATCATGAGCCGCATCCGGGAGGAGCACGTCGCCGGCCACTCGGCCGCCGACTCGATCGACCGGGGCATCGCGGCGATCGGCCGGGTCGTGGTGGCCTGCGCCCTGATCATGTGCGCCGTCTTCTTCAGCTTCATGCTCGGCGACGAGCGCACGATCAAGGAGTTCGGCCTCGGCCTCGGCGCGGCCATCGCGATCGACGCGTTCGTGGTGCGGCTGGTGATCGTGCCCGCCGTGATGGCGATCCTGGGTGACCGGGCCTGGTACATGCCGGCCTGGCTCGAGCGGATCACCCCGCGCATCACGATCGAGGCGCCGACGGAGCCGCAGGCGGCCGGGCGCGCCCCGGCTGCGCGGCCGGGGGACCCGGTTGCCGAGACCGACTGAGGCGGCCGCCCCCGGCGGGCGCCGCCGCGACGTGCTGCGCAACGAGGCGCGGATCGTGGCGGCGGCGACCCACCTGCTCGCCGACGAGCCGGAGGCGACGATGCAGGACCTGGCCGACGCCGCCGGGCTCGGCCGCGCCACGGTGTACCGCCACTTCCCGACGCGCGAGGCGCTGCTCGAGGCGATCGGTCGTGCCGCGATCGACGAGATCGGGTCGGCGCTGGCCGGCGAGCGCCTCCACGAGGGCGACCCGGTCGCCGCCCTCGGGCGGGTCGTCGAGGTGATCTTCGTCGTCGGCGACCGCTACCGCGTGATCGCCGAGGGCCCGCCCGCCGGCAAGACCGCCGAGATGCACGCGCGGGCCGCCGCCGCCTTCGGGCCTGTCGAGGCGCTGATCCGCCGCGCGCAGGGCGAGGGCGCCCTGGCGGCGGACGTACCCGCCGAGTGGATCGTCGCGGCGACGGGTGCCCTGATCGCGACCGGCTTCCGCCAGGTGGCCGCCGGCACGGTCGGCCGCGACGACGTTCCGGGGCTCGTGGTGAGGACCCTCCTGCGCGGGTTCGCCGGGGGCCGCGCCGGCGGATGAGGTCTCGCCATCGACACCAGCCCGCGGCGAGGGGTGAGAG
>JAEMRL010000005.1 GCA_016463385.1 Thermoleophilia bacterium | reverse complement strand
CGGCCTGGCGACCCCCCTCACCCCCGTGCCGTCGGAGTGGCTCGGGGGATTGTCGGAGACGCTCTTCGACCCCCTCACGGCGCTCGCGAGCGGGTCGGGCCTCGACAACGCGCTGAAGGTCTCGGCCACCGTCGTCGCGCTGGTGGCCCTGGCGGCCCTCGTCCGGACACGGCTGTCGGCCCTCGCGAAGGCGCTCGACGTCGCCTACGACGTGGCGACCTACGTCCGGGTGCCGCACGGCGCGCCCGACCGGGCCCCGGTCGAGCCGCCCCGGCGCCGGGTGCTGCGCCGGTACGCGGCGATCCTCGACCACGTCGAGGCGACGCAGGCGCCGGCGTCGATCGTGATCGCCGCGCACTCGCAGGGCAGCATGTACTCGCTGGCGCTGATGGTCGGCGACGAGTTCCGCGACCGCGCCGACCGTCAGGAGGTCGTCGGCTGGCCGCTCGCGCCGCGCCTCCTCCCCGACCACCCCGACATCGCGCGCGAGCCGGCTCCGCGGCTGAGCGCGCCGCTCACGCTGGTCACGGCCGGCTGCCCGATCCTCCAGACGTACGCGCCGAGCTTCCCCGGCCAGTACGAGTGGCCGGCCGACCGCGACGCCGTCAACCGCATGCTGGCGGCGATCGGCCCGCGCACGACCTGGCGCAACACCTACCGCAGCGGCGACTACCTCGGACGTGCCCTGTGGTCGTCGCGCGAGTGCGCGCTGCACGCCCCATGGGGGGCGCTCAGCGAGGTCTGCATCGGCCCCGGCCACCACACCGGCTACTGGGGCGATCGACGCTTCGCCGCCCAGGTGCTCGCCCTGGTCTGACCGCGGCCGGCGAGGGCGCTTGCCCGCGCCCACCGGGCGGTCGTAGGGTCGGGCGGGGAACCGATGCGGCCGCGCGTCGCGCGGCCCGGACGCGAGGGGTGGACGCGATGGCCGGTGAGCGGCACTCGAGGGAGACCTACTTCGTGGTCGGGGAGGGCGCCCTCGGCGCGCCGTCGCCCGCCCCCGGCGTGGCGGTGGCCATGTCGATGGAGAACGAGCTGCGGGCGTTCCGCTTCTCGCGGATCGGGCCGAAGGCCGTCCGGCAGCTCGGCGAGCCGGGACGGCGGCGCCTGGCCGAGGCGATGACGGCCGACGCCGACCAGCCTCCGCGCGACTCCTCGATCCCGGCGGGGTTCACGTACCTCGGCCAGTTCCTCGACCACGACCTCACCTTCGACCGCAGCCGCCTGAAGGACGACGGCAGCGTGGCGGTGATCGATCTGATCCAGGGGCGCTCCCCGAGCCTCGACCTCGATTCGCTCTACGGCCTCGGCCCGCAGCAGACGCCCGAGTTCTACGCCGCCGACAAGGCCCACCTGAAGACCGGCGCGACGGTGGCCTCCTTCCCCGACGACGGCATCGCCGACAAGCCCCAGCCCCGCTTCGACCTCCCGCGGCGCAGCAACCGGAAGGCCCTGATTCCCGATCTGCGCAACGACGAGAACCTCGCCGTGGGCCAGACCCACAACGCGTTCATCCGCTTCCACAACCGGGTCGTCGACCGGCTGAAGGCCGACGGCGTGCCCGCGGCCGACCTGTTCGCGCGGGCGCGCGAGACCGTGATCCGGCACTACCAGTGGATGATCCGCACCGACTTCCTGCCGCGGGTCGTGAAGCCGCAGCTGGTGAACGACGTGTTCACCAACGGGCGGAAGGTGTTCGAGGTGAGCCCGGCGCCCGGCGACGCCCCGACGATGCCGGTGGAGTTCTCGGTGGCCGCCTACCGGCTCGGGCACAGCATGGTGCGGAGCGCCTACGACTGGAACCACGTCTTCGACGACGGTGGCGGGAGCCTCGGGCTGCTGTTCGAGTTCTCGGGCACCAGCGGGACCCTCGGCGGCGACCCGAAGCTGCCGAGCAACTGGATCGCCGACTTCCGCCGCCTCTACGACTTCCGCGAGGCCGGGCGCAACGACCTGCGCCCGATCGTGCGCGGCAGGAACCGGCTGAACCGGGCCCGGCGCATCGACACGCTGCTGACCGACGTGCTCTCGTTCCTGCCCGACGGCTCGATCGGCGGCCCCGACCCGCGGGCGATCCGCCACAACCTCGCCTTCCGCAACCTCACCCGCGCCAACATGCTCAAGCTCGCGACCGGTCAGCAGATGGTCGCCCTGATGCGGGCGCGGGGCGTCACGCTGACCGCGCTCACCCCCGCTCAGATCCGCGACGGCAACAGGGGAGCCACGCTGTCGCGGCTGAACGCCGCCCAGCGGCAGAGGGTCGTGAGCGACACCCCGCTCTGGTTCTACACGCTCCGCGAGGCGGAGTTCAACGCGGGCCGGATGGCCGCCGTCGGCGGTCGGATCGTGGCGGAGACCTTCCACCGGGCCATCGAGGGCAGCTCCGTCTCGATCCTGTCCGACCCCACCTGGCGGCCGACGCTCGGCCCCGATCCGAATACGTTCCGCATGGTCGACCTCCTCCTGTTCGCGTTCGAGGGGAAGGCCGCCCTGCTCAACCCGCTCGGCAACGGATGAACCCCGGGAGTGCACATGCCCGACATACCGACGACCCTCGACCCCGACGACGAGCCGGAGAAGGAGCTGCTCGACGAGCAGGGTGAGGAGTCGTTCCCGAGCTCCGACGCGCCCGCCACCGGGGGGCCCGCGGTCTGACCGCGCCGGGGCGGGGTGGCCCGCTGTGATCGCCGCCGCCGGCCGGGGTATCATGCCGCCCGTGGACACCTCCCCGGGCCGTTGACAAACGCGGTCCAACTCTTCGCGGCACTCTTCCTGGTGCTGCTCAACGGATTCTTCGTGGCGGCCGAGTTCTCGCTCGCCCGGGCGCGGATCACCCGCCTCGACCAGCTGGCCGAGTCGCGGAGCGCCGCCGTGCTCGCGCGCGACCAGGTGCGGCACATCGACCGTTACCTGGCCGCCTGCCAGCTCGGCATCACCCTCGCCAGCCTGGGACTGGGCTGGCTCGGTGAGCCCGCCTTCGCGCACCTGATCGAGCCGGTGCTCAGCCGCGTCGGCCTCGGTGAGAGCGCCTCGACCCTGACCGCCGTGATCCTCGCCTTCGCGATCATCACGGTGCTGCACGTCGTGATCGGCGAGCTCGCCCCGAAGACCGTGGCGATCCAGCGCGCCGAGGCGACGGCGCTGAGCATCGCCCACCCTCTCGAGTGGTTCCGGATCCTGTTCGCCCCCTTCATCCACGTGCTGAACGGGGCCGGTAACGCCCTGGTGCGCGCCATCGGCGTCGAGCCGGCGAGCGAGCGCGAGCTCGCCTCCACGCCCGAGGACCTCCAGATCCTGATCGCCCAGAGCGAGGAGGGCGGGGCGATCGAGCCCGAGGAGGCCGACATGCTGGAGGGCGTCTTCGGCCTCCAGGGCAGCCTGACGCGCGACATCATGACGCCCCGTCCCGAGGTGACCACGCTGGCTGCCGAGATGACGGTGAAGGCGGCGCTGATCGAGGCGCTCGCCACCCGCCACAGCCGCTTCCCCGTGCTGAACGGCGACGGGGTGCTCGGCGTGGTGCACCTGAGCCAGCTCGCCCGGGCGGTGCTCGAGAATGAGGAGACGCCCCTGCGCGACATCGCCGGGACCGCCCTCTACGTGCCCGAGACCCAGCCGGTCGACGACCTCCTGCGCCAGCTCCAGGCCCGGCGGGCGTCGCTCGCCGTCGTGCTCGACGAGTACGGCGACTTCGCCGGCATCGCGACCGTCGAGGACGTGATCGAGGAGATCGTCGGCGAGATCGACGACGAGCGCGATCGCGGCCCCGCCGTGGACGAGCGCCCCGACGGCCGCCTGATCGTGCGCGGGCACGTCCCGCTCGAGGACCTCGCCGACCACGGCGTCGAGCTGGTCGATGAGACCGTGACCAGCGTCGGCGGCCTGGTGTTCACCCGCCTCGGCCGCCTGCCGCGCACCGGCGACACGATCACGGTCGACGGCTGGACCCTCACCGTCGAGGCCACCAGCGGCACCCGCGTGGTACTCGTGGCGATCGAGGCCGCCCCGCTCGAGCGCGACGCGGCGCCACACCAGGGCTGACCGGCTAGCCGGCCTCGACGAGCTGGGGGCGGAGGCCGCCTCGGCCGGTGAGGCACGCGGCGCCGCAGCGGGCGCCGAGGGCGAGCGCCGCGTCGAGGTCGAGCCCGCGGCCGAGGCCGACGGTGACGCCCGCGGCGAACGAGTCGCCGCAGCCGTAGCTGTCGACCGGCGCGCCCGGCACCGGCGCGGGCGACCAGCGGCCCTCGCCGCCGTCGGCGCGCAGGTAGCGGCCGCCGGCCGCGCCCTGGGTCCACACGATCACGCCCGGCATCACCGGCAGGGCCTCCGGATCGACCGCCTCGGTGACGTCTCCGTCGCTTGCGATCAGCACGTCCGCCCGCACTCCGCTCTCGATCAGCTGGTGCAGGCGGCGCGTGGTGACCACCAGCACCCGGGCCCGCCGGGCGGCGGCGACCGCGGCCGAGTCGTGCCCGGTGAAGTAGGCCGCGTCGCACTCGGCGAGGTCGTCCCAGGGCAGCGGGTCCTCGATCCGCGCCGAGGTGGGGTCGCCGATCACCACGATCCCCCGGTCGCCCGTGATCCCGACGGCGCTGACCGCCCGCGTCTGGGCCTCGGAGCGCACGGCCGCGAGCACGGTGACGCCCTCCTCGCCGAGCCGGGAGGCGGTCGACCGGCCCGACTCGTCGTCGCCGAGCGCGGTGAAGAAGAGGCACTCGGCACCGAGCTTGGCCACCTGCACCGCGCTGACTCCCCCGCCCCCGCCCGGCTCGTCGAACGGATCGGCCAGGCGCGTGATCTCGCCCGGGCGCGGCATCTCCCCGATGCCGTGCGTCACCCACTCCGAGTGCCCCACCACGGCCACGCGTGGACGCGCTCCGTCGCTCACAGGGGCCGGATCTCCTCCGGGGCGCCGCACGCGCGCAGGGCGGCGGGCATGGGCACCGAGCCGTCCTCGCGCTGGTGGTTCTCGAGGATCGTGATGATCGTGCGACCGACGGCGACCGCGGTGCCGTTGAGCGTGTGCACCGTCTCGGTGCCCGACTCGCGGCGCACGCGCGTGCGCAGGCGGCGGGCCTGGTAGTCGGTGCAGTTGGAGCAGGAGGTGACCTCGCGGTAGGCCCCCTGCGCCGGCATCCAGGCCTCGCAGTCGAACTTGCGCGCGGCGGACGCCCCGAGGTCGCCGACGGCGATGTCGATCACCCGGTAGGGCACCTCGATCGCCTGGAGGATCGCCTCCTGCACGCCGAGGATGCGCTGGTGCTCGGCGGGCGAGTCCTCGGGGCGGACGAACGAGAACATCTCGACCTTGTCGAACTGGTGCACGCGGAAGATGCCCCGGGTGTCGCGGCCGGCCGCGCCCGCCTCACGCCGGAAGCACGTCGACAGGCCGCCGTAGCGCAGCGGCAGATCCTCCTCGGCGAGGATCTGCTCGCCGTGGAGCCCGGCCAGGGGCACCTCGGAGGTGCCGACCAGGTAGAGGTCGTCCTCGGCGGTCTGGTAGATCGAGGCGCGGTCGGTGGGGAAGAAGCCCGTGCCGTACATCGCCTCCTCGCGCACCAGCACCGGCGGGATGACGGGCGTGAAGCCCGCCGACTCCAGCGTGTCGAGCGCCAGGGTCACCAGGGCGAGCTGAAGCCGCACCAGCGGGCCCTTGAGGTAGGCGAAGCGCGCGCCCGAGACGCGGGCAGCGGCCTCCATGTCGAGGGCGCCCGCGGCGGTCGCGAGCTCGACGTGGTCGCGCGGGGTGAAGGAGAAGGACGGCTGCTCGCCCACCCGGCGCAGCTCGACGGCGTCGTCCTCGCCGCCCTCGGGGGCGGCGTCCTCGGCCAGGTTCGGCATCGCGGCGAGCAGGGTGTCGCGCCGGCCCTCCAGGGCGCGCAGCTCCTCCTCCTGGCGTCCGAGCTCGTCGCCGAGGCGCTTGGCCTCGGCTTCCTCGGCCGCGCTGTCGCGGCCGGCGCGGCGGGCCTCGCCGACGCCCTTGCTGATCCGGGCGCGCTCGGCGCGCGTGGCCTCGACGGCTGTCCGCAGGGCGCGCGCGGCCTCGTCGGCCTCGAGCAGGCCGGCGATGCCGCCGTCGGCGCCGCGGCGGGCGAGGTTGGCCGCCACGCGCTCGCGCTCGGCTCGGATGACCTTGAGATCGAGCATCAGACCCTGTCGGGCGGGATCCCGTCGGCGCCCTCGGCGAAAGCCTGGAGGACGGCGTCGAGGTCGTCGCCGAACACGAAGGCGCGGCGCAGGCCGGTGATCTCGAAGACCCGGCGCAGGCGGCGGTGGGGGCAGATCAGGCCGAGCTGGCCCTCCCCCTCGCGCGCACGGTTGAGCAGGCTCACCAGGGCCCCGAGGCCCGACGAGTCGAGCAGGGTGACGTCGGTCAGGTCGATCACCAGCGGCGTGGAGGCGGGATCGAGCTGGTCGAGATCCGAGCGGAAGCTCGCCACCGTGTAGATGTCGAGCTCGCCACCGAGGACCACCAGGGTCACTCCGTCCCGGGCCTCGGTCGTGACGTCGAGGGTCATGCGGTGATGCTACCCATGACCCCGGAGCCCCGCACATGAGGCTCCGGGGTATGGGACGGTCACTACTGCAGGCTCACCACGTACGCGGCGACGTTGTCCAGGTCCTCGCCGCTCACGAGACCGGCGGGCATCGCGCCGCGGCCGTTCTCGACGGTGGTCTTGACGGTGGCCTCGTCCAGGCCGGCACCGGCGAGCTGCGGGCCGACGCCGCCGGCGTCGTTGCCGTTGTTCAGGTGGCAGCCGGTGCAGTTGGCCGCGAAGACCTGCTCACCCTCCGCGGCGTCACCACTGGAGGCGGCCTCGGTCTCGGTCTCGGCCGTGTCGGTCTCGGCCTCGGTCGTGGCGGGCGGCGCCGTCACGGTCTCGCCCTTGGAATCGGTCTGCAGCGCGCTGTTGGCGACCGTGGTCGCGCCCTCCGGCGTCTGCGCGTCCTCCTCGCTGCTGTCGCCGCATGCGGTGATGAGGCTCAGCGCCGCGACGAGCGAAACGACGATCAGTGCAACCCTCGACCTGCGCACGATCTCACCCCCGGATAGTTCTCCGACAACGACGGGGATCATATGCCGCGCGACGCGAGAAACAACGCGTGACATTCGATACAGGTCATTCCGCCCACCCCGCGGAAGGGTCGCGCTACCCTGGCACCACGGTGATCCGCCCCCTCGACGGCCACGTGCCCCACCTCGGTCCCGGCGCCTTCGTGCACGAGGCCGCGGAGGTGATCGGCCGCGTCAGCCTCGGGGCCCGCAGCTCGGTGTGGCCGCGCGCCGTGATCCGCGGAGACACCGAGGACATCACCGTCGGCGAGGAGACCAACGTCCAGGACGGGGCGGTGCTGCACGCCGATCCGGGCATGCCCTGCACGCTCGGCGACCGGGTGACCGTGGGCCACCTCGCCTGCGTCCACGGCTGCACCATCGGCGACGAGGCGCTCGTGGGCATCGGCGCGGTGGTGCTCAACGGCGCGAGCATCGGCGCCGGCTCGATCGTCGGCGCGGGCGCGGTGGTGCCCGAGGGCGTCCAGGTGCCACCGGGCTCGATGGTCCTCGGTGTGCCCGCCAAGATCGTGCGCGCCGTGGGACCCGACGAGCGCGAGGGGCTGCGCGCCGGAGCGCTCCGGTACGTCGCGATGATCGAGGTGCACCGTGATCGGGGGTGAGCGCCCGCGCGCGGTGGTGGACGCCGCCCGCTGGCTCACCGGGCTCGCGGCCATCGACGCGATCGAGCTGCCCGCCGCGCTCGACGAGATCGCACAGCGCATCCACGACGTCGTCCCGGTCGACCTGGTCACGGTCCACATCGTCGACGAGCTCGACCCGCAGGGCCTGACGCGCGGCTACTGCCTGGGGCCCTCGGCCGCCGCCCAGACCCTGGCCCCGCTGCTGACGCCCGAGGGCGTCGACCCGATCGGCGTCGGCGATGCCGCCCGCGAGGCGCGCCAGCCCGTGGTGTGGCCGCGGATCGTCTCCGAGCCCGCCGAGATCACCCGCCTCGCGCGGCTCGCCGAGGAGGGCGGGCCGGCCGGCGCGCTCCACCGCCTGCTGCTCGACGCGAGCGGCCTCGCGGTGCCGATGGGCACCGCGCACACGCCGGACCTCGGCGCGATCGCCCTGGTGAGCCTCTCGCGCGAGGCCCCGGTGCCCGAGAGCGCGATCGAGGTCCTCGTGCCGCTGGCGCCGCAGGTGGCCCTCACCGCGCGCAACCACCAGCTCGCGGCCCGCAGCCGCAGCATCCGGCAGACGCTCGAGGCCGTCATCTCCTCGAGCCCGATGGGCGTCGTGGTCACCGACCTGCGCGGGCGCCTGTCGCTCGCCAACCGCGCCGCGGCGGAGATGCTCGGCATGCCGCTCGAGCCGCTGCTCGGCCAGTCGATGCGCAGGGTGCTCGACGACCGGGTGAAGTGGCGCTTCGTCAACCCGGAGGAGTTCGCCGAGCGCGTGCGCGCGGTCTTCGGCGACCCGGGCCGCGAGGCCACCCTCGAGGCGGAGACGGTCGACGGGGTGGCGATAGGGGTCTCGTCGTCGCCGGTGCGCGACGCCGGCGGCGGGGTGCTCGGCCGGGTGCTGATCCTCCACGACGTCAGCCCCGCCCGCGACGCCCTCGCCGAGGCGCGCCGGCTGGCGGCCGACCGGGCCATGCTGCTGGAGGGCGAGTCGCGCCGCGCCCGCGAGGAGATGGGCCTCAGCCGCGCCGCCCACATGCTGGCCTCGGCGGTCACCCCCACCGACATCGGCGAGCGGCTGCTCGAGCACGCCCACCGGCTGGTGCCCCGCTGCGAGAAGAGCGCCCTGCTGACGGTCGACCGCGCGGGGCACATCGTGCCGGTGGCCACGCGCGGCTTCTCCGAGACGTCGGTGGAGCGGATGGACTACCACGCCGGCGAGGGGGTGGTCGGGCGGGTGATCGTCACCCGGCGGCCCTTCATCTGCAACGACACCGAGGCCGACGCGCGCATCTCCACCCGGCTCACGGGGCCCGAGGGCATCCGCTCGTTCATGCACGTGCCGATCGAGGTGGGCGACCGCGTCTACGGCCTCGTGAGCGTCAGCAGCACGGAGCCGCGCGCCTTCGGCGAGAGGGAGCTGCGCGTGGTGGGCGAGCTGGCGCGCCACGCCGCCGGGTCGCTGCGGCACGCGCTGCGCTTCGAGCAGGAGCGCCACATCGCCGAGACCCTCCAGGAGGCGCTGATCACCGACCACCTGCCCGAGGCCGAGGGCCTCGCGCTCGCCGCGCTCTACGAGCCGGCCGCGGGCTCCCAGGTGGGCGGCGACTTCTACACCGCCTGGCCGATGCCCGACGGCCGGCTGGCGCTGCTGGTGGGCGACGTCTCGGGCAAGGGCGTGGAGGCCGCCGGCGTCACGGCGATGGTGCGCTACATGGCAGAGGCGCTCAGCACCCACTGCGCCGACCCCGCCCAGCTCGTGGGCGAGCTCAACGACCTGATGTGCCCGCGCATGCCCGACGGGTCGCTCGTGACCCTGGTGCTGGCGATGATCGACACCACGCGCGACGAGATCCTGTGGTGCGTCGCCGGGCACCCGCCCCCGGTCATCCTCACCGCCGGCGGCGACTACCGGCGCCTCGACGACCCCGACCCGCCCTGCGGCGTCTTCCCCGGCATCCGCTTCCGCACCGGCGTGGAGCCCTTCCGGGAGGGCGACGCCCTCGTGCTCTACACCGACGGCCTGATCGAGGCGCGCCGCCGCGGCGCCGAGTTCGGCGAGGCCGCGCTGCGCGACGTGCTGACGGAGCGGCGCGACGACGGCCCCGACGAGCTGGCGCACGCCGCCTACGCCGCCGCGCGGGACTGGTGCGGCGGCCGCCTCGGCGACGACGTCGCGATCGCCGTGGTCAGGAGGACCGCGGCGGCGGCGGGCGCCGACGCGCGCTCCCCGGTGGCGGCCTCGTCCCCTCCGGCGCCGCGGTGAGGTGAACCCGGCCGGCGCCGCCGGCCGGGAGCTCAGCCTGGATCCGGCTCAGATCCGCTCGGCGAGGGCCTCGACGAGGAAGCGCGTGTGGGCCTGGAGCATGGCGGCCTGGCCGATCCGGTTGACCACCTCGGGGTTCGCCACGGCGTCGGGGCCGCCGCGCGCCATCTCGGCCTCCTTGGCACGCCGGTCCATCGCGAAGATCGTGTCGGCGAGCTGGGTCTGCCGCTCCCCCATCCATGCGAGCGCCCCCTCGCGCACGGGCGGCCGGCCCGGGCGGGCGTCGTCGAGCGCGTCGAGGAAGACCCGCGTCCACGCCGCGATGCGCATGCGGCGGTCGATCATCGCGCGGATGCCGGGGTCGTCGGCCACCTCGTCGCCGAACTGCAGGTCGAGCTCGAGGGCCGTCGCCTCGGCGATACGGGCCAGCTCGTCCGCCAGCCGGTGCTCGCGCGCCGCGAACTCGGCGGGGAGGGTCGCGGCGAAGACCTCCAGCGCGGGCGCGGCGGCCGGCGCGGCGTGGGCCGCGAGGGCCTCGGCCACGAAACGGAGGTGGGCGCGGACGGCGGGATCACCCGCCGGCGAGAGGTCGTCCGAGCCGCCCGCCTCGGCGTCGAGCAGCGCGCGCAGCCGCTCGGGGTTGGTCTGCATCCAGACCAGGAGGCCCCGGGCGGTCGGGTGAGGTGCGGTGCCCACGGGCGGAACCTACCCACTCGCCACCCGGACCGGCATCGCGCGGATGCCGGTCCGGGTGGCGCAGGGGATCAGGTGATCGTGTACTCGGGGCCGCTGCCGCCCTCGGGGGGCGTCAGGCGCCCGCCCTTGGCGGTGATGGCGCCGCACTGCACGCAGTTGGACGGGTTCACCTTCACGGTGACCGTGCCGTTCTGCGGGGCGTCCTCGTCGATCTCGTAGACCTGCGCCGGGCACATGCTCACCCAGGCCGTCGCGAGCGCCTTCGGCACCTGCGTCTGCAGGCGGATGTGGCTCGGCTGGTCGTCGCGCGTCGCGTTGCCGCTGGCGAAGACGCTCGAGAGCTTGTCGAAGATCAGCGCGCCGTCGGGCTTGGGGTACGAGCCCGCGCGGTTGCCGATGAACACCGGCTCCTTGACGTCGGTCTTCGAGCGGATCCGCTTGCGCGGCGCATGGCCGAAGGAGGCCGTCGCCATGCCGTGGATCATGCCGCCGTAGACGAAGCCCTTCTGGAAGGCGGGACGGATGTTGCGGACCTTCCAGAGGTCCTTCCAGATCGTCGAGTCCTGGATGGCCTTCGAGTAGCCCCAAAGGCCGGCGGGGGTGGTGGCCTTGCCGGCCTTCAGCGAGTCGTAGATCGCCTGGCCGGCGATGGTGCCCGAGTGGATCGCGTGGTGGACGCCCTTGAGCGCCATCATGTCCACGAAGCCCGCGCTGTCGCCCACCAGCACGGCGCCCGGCACGTGCATGCGGCTCGGCAGGCCCCAGAAGCCGCCGCCCGGGATCGTCTTGGCGCCCCAGGCCAGCCGCTCGCCGCCGTGGAGCATCTGGCTGATGAACGGGTGGGTCTTGAACTGCTGCAGCACGTCGTGCGGCGACAGGGTGGCGTCGGCGTAGTCGAGGCCGACCACGTAGCCGATCGAGATCTTGTCGTCGCCCATCGGGTAGATCCACGAGCCGCCGTACTCGCGCCACTTCGTGCCGAACCGCAGCGGCCAGCCGAGGGTGTGGATCACCTTGGTGAGGGGCTTCTCGACTCGCCAGACCTCCTTCACCCCGAGCTCCCAGCTCTGGGTGGAGTCGCGGTCGAGCTCGAAGTGGTGGCGCAGCACGCCGGCCAGGTGGCCCGGGGTGCCCTCGGCGATCACGGTCACCTTGGCGTGCACCTCGGCGCCGGGCTCGAAGGCGGCGAGCTCCTCGCCGTCCTTGCCGCGGCCCTTGTCGCCGGTGACGACGCCCATCACGCGGCCCTGGTCGACCAGGAGCTTCTGGGCGTCGGTCTCGTGCAGCATGAACGCGCCGAGCTCCTCGGCCTGCTCGGTCATCCAGCGCGCCATCTGGCTGATCGACACGATCCAGTTGCCGTGGTTCTTCATCTGCGGCGGCGTGGGGATGCGGACCTTGTTGTTGGCCAGCATCAGGTACACCGACTCGCCGGTGACCTCGCCGTAGTGCGGGATGTCGTCCGGCGCCACGTCCGGGAAGAGGGCCTTGATCGGGCCCGGGCGCATCACGGCGCCCGACAGCAGGTGCGAACCGGAGGTCTTGCCCTTCTCCGCGACGGCGATCGGCACCTCGCCGAGCTGCTCCAGCAGCTCCGGGTCGTCGCCGAGCAGCTGCCCGAGGCGCACGGCCGTCGCGAGGCCCGCGGGCCCGGCTCCGACGATCAGGACCCCGACGTCGATCCGCTCGTCCTCCGCCGCGCTCGGCAGGGTGACGGAGTCGGACGGTCGGAAGGGAGGCGGGTAATCGGCCGGGAGAGTGCTCATGCGGCGGGCTCGCTCGTCGGGGACGTTGACCCGACGAATCCTACCCGCCGCACGAGATGCCGTGACCCCTACAGATCCGGGGTGGGCTCCCCATCGGGGTTGTCGTCGGCCGGAGGCGTCGCGGGAGGCGTCTCGCACCTGACGGTCGGCCCATGGTCGATCACGAGCTTGGCCGCCGGCATCGCGTCGGCGTCGCCACCGCGGGGGGCGCGGAATTTCAGCGTGACGCGATCGCCCGCGTCGAGGTCGGCGAACGTCCCGATGCGCGGAGCGCGGGCGTCGCGCCCGTCCTCGGTGCGGAACCGGGCCTTGCCGACCAGGCGCACGTAGGTGTCCTCCGACAGGGTGGCGCGGAAGGTCGCGGCCCCGTCGAGCACGTCGCGCATGTGGCGGTTGCCGCGGAGCACCTTCAGCTCCACCGCATCGGCCGTCGCGTCGGCCGTGACGCAGGCGTGCAGCAGGTGGTTGGTGCCCTTCGGCTCGCGGGGCCGGGTCTCGTCCTTCGGGCCCTTGTCGTCCTTCGGGCCCTTCTCGTCCCTCGGGCCCGCGTCGTGCTTCGGTCCCCCGTGGTGCGCGCCGCGCTCGACGGCGGGCGCGGCGTCGTCGCCGACGGGCGACGCGGGATGGGCGGTCAGTACCGCCGGGGCGGCCGCCAGGGCCAGCGAGAGCGCCAGCAGTGCGGGAGTGGTGCGCATGGGTCCATCCTCGGTGACGGGATCGGAGGCTCCCCGTCTCATCGGCCGCCGCGCGCGCGGCCGTGAGGCCCCATCACGGAACCCTCACAGGCCACCGCCCCCGGCAGAGCCGGGGGCGGTGGTCCGGACGGGCTAGAGGCCGATCGCGTCCCGCTGGCCGGTGACCTCGGAGGTCAGCTCGGCCACGACCGACTTGGCGTCGCCGAAGACCATCTGCGTCTTCTCGTTGAAGAAGAGCTCGTTCTCGATGCCGGCGAAGCCCGCGCGCATCGAGCGCTTGACCACGAAGATGGTCTGGGCCTTGTCCACGTCGAGGATCGGCATGCCGTAGATCGGGCTGCCCTTGTCGTGCCGGGCGGCCGGGTTGACGACGTCGTTCGCCCCGAGCACCAGCACCACGTCGGTCTGGGCGAAGTCGCTGTTGATCTCGTCCATGTCGAGCAGCTGCTCGTAGGGCACGTTGGCCTCGGCCAGCAGCACGTTCATGTGGCCCGGCATGCGGCCGGCGACGGGGTGGATGGCGAAGCGGACGTCCACCCCCTCCTTCTCCAGCGCGTCGGCCAGTTCTCGCACCTTGTGCTGCGCCTGGGCGACGGCCATGCCGTAACCCGGCACGATCACCACGGAGCTCGCGATCTTCATCAGGTCGGCGGCCTCATCGACCGAGGCCGAGCGGTAGGTGCCCTGCTCCTGCGTGCCCGACCCGACCGCGTCGGTGGCGCCGAACGCCCCGAAGAGGACGTTCGAGAAGGAGCGGTTCATGGCGCGGCACATGATGATCGCCAGGATCAGGCCCGAGGCGCCGTCCAGGGCGCCGGCCACGATCAGCAGCTTGCTGTCGAGCACGAAGCCGAGAGCCGCGGCCGAGAGGCCGGCGTAGGCGTTGAGGAGCGCGATGACCGTCGGCATGTCGGCGCCGCCGATCGGGATGATCAGGAACACGCCGAACACGAGGCCGAGGGCTGCGATGGCCGGGACGGCCCAGTCCTGGTCGGGGTTGAACACCTGGAAGATGACCAGGCCGAGCGCGGCCGCGAGCACCGCGGCGTTGACGAGGTTCTGCAGCGGGTAGACGATCGGCCGCTGCGGCAGCCACTCCTGGAGCTTTCCGGCCGCCATCAGCGAGCCGGTGAAGACCAGCATTCCGAGGGCGATCTCGATGCCGATCACGCCCAGGTCGAACTTGGAGAAGTGCTCGCGCTCGAGGAAGAAGTGGGCGATGCCGATCAGGCCGGCCGCCAGACCACCGAAGGCGTGCGAGAGGGCGATCCGCTGCGGCATCGCGGTCATCGGCACCAGCAGGCCGAGGGGCACGCCGATGGCCGAGCCGATCAGCAGGGCGACGGCGATCAGGATGTAGCCGGTGCCGGTGATGCCCGGCCAGAACAGCGTGGCGACGATGGCGATGCCGAAGCCGATCTCGCCGGCCAGCACGCCGCGGCGCGCCGTCGACGCCTGCGACATCCACTTCAGGGAGAGGGCGAAGCCGAGGGCCGCGATCAGGTACGCGAGCTCGATCCAGTTCATGCGATCCATCAGGCGACCCCGTCCTCGGACCCGGCGCCGGGCTTGGGCGCCCGCTCACGCGGCTTGAACATCTTCAGCATGCGGTCGGTGATGATGAATCCGCCGACCAGGTTGATCGACGAGGCGACCACGGCGATGAAGCCGAGCACCTGGGCGTAGGTGGTGTGCCCCTGGCCCAGGATCACCATCGAGATGACCAGCGCGATCGCCGAGAGGGCGTTCGTGAGGGCCATCAGCGGCGTGTGGAGGAGCTTGGGGATCCGCCGGATCGACTCGAAGCCCACGAAGGCCGCGAGCATGAAGATGAACAGGCTGGTGATGATGACGTCGGAGCTCATGAGGTAACGCCCTCCCCGGCGCCGAGGGCGGACTGCACCCTGTCATTGACGATGCGGCCGCCCCTGCTGACCGCGCTCTGATTCACGATGTCGTCCTCGGGGTCCGGCGCCACGGCGCCGTCCTTGATGATCAGCGCGAGGAAGTTGGCGACGTTCTTGCCGTACATCAGGCTCGCGTGGTTCGGGGCCTGCGAGGGGACGTTGACCGGGCCGATCACCTGGACGCCGTTCACATCGACGGTCTCGCCCGGCCGGCTCGGCTCGACGTTGCCGCCCTGCTCGGCGGCGAGGTCCACGACCACCGATCCGGGGGCCATGGCCTTGACCATGTCCTCGGTCACCAGCACCGGGGCGGTGGAGCCCTGCACCTGGGCGGTCGTGATCACCACGTCCGAGCGGGCGACCACCTTGGTCATCAGCTCGCGCTGCTTGGCGATCTGCTCGTCGGTCATCTTGGTGGCGTACGCGCCCGAGCCACCGGCCTCCTGGCCGGTGTCGAGGTCGAACTCGACGAACTTGGCGCCGAGGCTCTTGACCTCCTCCTTGGCCGCGTCGCGCACGTCGTAGGCCTCCACCACGGCGCCGAGGCGGCGCGCGGTGGCGATGGCCGACAGGCCGGCGACGCCGGCGCCGACCACGAACACCCGGGCGGGCGCCATGGTGCCGGCGGCGGTGGTCATCAGCGGGAAGACCTTCGGCAGCGCGGTCGCGGCCATGATCACGGCCTTGAAGCCCGAGATGTTGGCCTGCGAGCTGAGCACGTCCATCGACTGCGCCCGCGTGGTGCGCGGCACCAGCTCCAGCGAGTGGAGGGTGACGCCGGCCTCGCCGAGGGCGCCGGCCACGGCCGGGTCGGCGAAGGGCGCGGCCATGCCGACGACGACCTGGCCCGCGTGGAGCTTGGCGAGGTCGGGGCTCTTCGCGTCGCCCGAGAGGACGCGGACGCACACGAGCACCGGGGCCGCGAGCACCTCGTCGCGGGTGCCGATGCGGGCGCCCTTCTCCTCGTAGGCCGCGTCCGTGAAGCCGGATGCGACGCCCGCGCCGGATTCCACGAGGACCGTGGCCCCCAGCTTGGCGAGCGCGGGCACGACCGCGGGGGTCAGAGCGACGCGGCGCTCACCCTCCATGGTCTCGGCGGGCACGCCCACGATGAGGGCGCGCGAATCGTCGGCCCCACTTGTCGGGGCGGGTTGAGAGCTAGTCGTCACGTGGCATCCCGGGGCGGTGGCGAGGGTGCAGGTTTTTACCGTATGGCGGCGCACGTCGTCAACGAACCCGCGGCTGGGCCGAGACGACGGGCGGGCGCAGCCTCGCATGACGGGGCCGCATGCGCCACCCATCGAAAGGATGGGAGGCGAATGACCCTTACCGGGCAAGGGACGCCGTGTGCGGGCAGGATGCGGTCAGCGACGACGGAGGCACGCCATGACCGACACGTCCTTCACGGGCTTCCCGCCGGAGGCGACCCAGTTCTACGCCGACCTCGAGCTCGACAACTCGCGCGAGTTCTGGCTGGCGAACAAGCCGGTCTTCGAGGGGGCGGTGCGCGCCCCGATGCGCGCTCTGCTGGACGCCCTCGACCCCGACCCGGGCGCCTTCCACGTGTTCCGCCCGAACCGCGACGTGCGGTTCTCGGCCGACAAGTCGCCCTACAAGGTCCAGCACGGCGCGGGCGCCACCTCGCCCGGGGGCACGATCCGCTACGTCCACATCTCCGCCGACGGGCTCTTCATCGCGAGCGGCTGCTACATGCTCGCCCCCGACCAGATCGCCCGGATGCGGGCTGCGATCGACGACGACGAGTCCGGTGAGGAGCTCCGGGGCCTGCTGCCTGCCGTGGAGGATTCGGGCCTCGAGATCGGGCCCGGTGGGGCGCCGCCGCTGAAGACCGCGCCGCGCGGCTATCCCAAGGACCACCCGCGCATCGAGCTGCTGCGCTTCAAGGGCCTGGTGGCCTTCGAGACGGTCGTCGATCCGGAGATCGTCGAGACCGCCGCTGCGTTACAGCGGGTGCGCGCGTCGTGGGACGCGGCCGGGCCGATGAACGCCTGGCTCGAGCGCCACGTGGGCCCGAGCACCGCCCCGGTCGGCCGCTTCGGGCGCTGAGATCCCGCCCGGGAACGAGAAAAGCCCCGCTGAGCGGGGCTTTTCGACCGAGTGGAGCATAGCGGAATCGAACCGCTGACCTCCTGGGTGCGATCCAGGCGCTCTCCCATCTGAGCTAATGCCCCGGGTCGGGATGAACTGTACCGCGCGTTCGCCGGTCCGTCAGCCCCGGACGTGACCGGCGGCGGCGTGCCGCTACTCTGGACGGGCCGTGATCGACATCCACAGCCACCTCCTGCCGGCCATCGACGACGGTCCCGCCACCGTCGGCGACTCGGTCGAGATGGCCCGCGTCGCGTGGGAGTCGGGCACCCGCCAGATGGTCTGCACGCCGCACATGATCGCCCAGTACCCCACCGAGGTGGGGCAGATGCAGCTCGCCGTGGCCAAGCTCCGCAGCGCGCTCGCCGAGGCCGAGGTGCCGCTGGAGATCCACACCGGCGGCGAGATCTCGCTCACCTGGCTCGACCGCCTGAGCGACGAGGAGCTGCGGATGGCGAGCTTCGGCGGCAACGGCCGCTGGCTCCTGCTGGAGATGCCCTTCACCGGGTGGCCGCTGCAGCTCGGCGAGATCCTCCGCGACCTCGAGATCCGCGGCTTCAGCGCCGTGCTGGCCCACCCCGAGCGAGCCGACGCGGTCCAGCGGGGCCCCGACCGCATCCGCGACGCGATCGGCCGCGGCGCCCTGGTTCAGCTCACCGGCGGATCCTTCCTCGGCGAGCACGGCCCGGCCGCCCGCCGCACGGCGATCGCGCTGCTCGGCGGGGGCTCGGCCCACTTCATCGCCTCCGACGCCCACTCGGCCGGCCCCTGGCGGCCGCCCGATCTCGGCGTGGCGGTGCAGGCGGCGGCCGACGCCATCGGCCTCAGCGTGCAGGCGCTCGACTGGATGGTCTCCGAGGGCCCGGCGGCGCTGCTGGAGGGGGGGCCGGTGCGGCCCCCCAAGATCACGTCAGCGCGAAGGCCCCGGGGGGGCGGACGTCCGGCGCCTGCCGGGCCGCGATGACCGAGGCCATCGTCTGGCCGAGCCCCTCGTGCAGCGGGGTCCGCGCCGTCCAGTCGTAGAGCCGCTCGGCCTTCGACACGTCGAGCACGCTGCGCTGCAGCTCGCCCTCGCGCGCCGGGGCGAACTCGGGCTCGCCCTCATAGCCGAGGCCGTCCAGCAGGTCGAGCACGGTCACCTCGACGCCCGCGCCGATGTTGACGGTCTCGCCGGCCGGGCCCGCCTCGGCGGCCATGAAGGCGCTCGCGACGTCGCCCACGTAGACGTAGTCGCGCGTCTGCATGCCGTCGCCGTAGACCCGCGGCGCGATGCCGTCGATCATGCGGCCGCAGAAGATCGCCACCACGCCGGCCTCGCCGTGGGGGTCCTGACGCGGGCCGTAGACGTTGCCCAGGCGCAGCACGGCGACCTCGGTGCCGTAGAGGCGCCCGTAGAGGTGGCAGTAGCCCTCGCCGGCCATCTTGCTCATGCCGTAGTGCGACAGCGGGCGGGTCTCGGCGGTCTCGGGGGTCGGCACCTGCAGGCCCTCGTACTCGCCGTAGCCGGCGCCGCCGGTGGAGGTGAAGACCACCTTGGCGCCCACCGCGCGAGCGGCCTCCAGCACGTTGATCGTGCCGACGATGTTCACCTCGGCGTCGTAGCGCGGGTCCTCGATCGCGCGGCGCACGTCGGCCTGGGCGGCCAGGTGGAAGATGGTGGAGGGGCGCACGCGCGCCACCAGATCGGCCAGCTCGGCGCCGGCGCGGATGTCCAGCAGGTGCAGCTCGGCCTCGTCCGGGACGCGGATCGCCTTGCCGTTCGACAGGTCGTCGACGACGTGGCACGCCCGGCCGTCGGCGACGAGCGCGTCGGTGAGATTGGAGCCGATGAAACCGGCTCCCCCGGTGATGAGGACACTGCTCACGCTGCTACCTTTCGGCCGGTGGAAGTGGCTATCGGAGCGGTGGGGAGCATCGCCCACGTGATGGGCGCCGACAACCGACGTCAGACCAGACGTTGACCCCCCCGGCCGACGACTCCGAGCGTCCGGGCGTGTACGCCCGGCTGGCCGAGGAGGCGGAGATCCGCCACCACGTCCACACGCCTCCGCGCTCGGCGCGCTGGTTGGGGTGGGGCATCTGCATCGCACTCTGTGTCGGCGTGATCGTCGGCGCGCTACAGGCCAACCCCTGGTAGCCGCCCGCTTCATCGCGCTGGAGGGCATCGACGGCAGCGGCAAGAGCACCCAGGCCGCCCTCCTCGAATCGGCCCTCGCCCTGCGCGGCATCCCCGTGGTGCGCACCCGCGAGCCGGGCGGCACGAGCGTCGGCGAGGCCGTGCGCCAGATCGTGCTCGGCACCGAGACCGGGGAGATGGCGCTGGTGACCGAAGCGCTGCTGTTCGCGGCCTCGCGCGCCGAGCACGTGCGGCGGCTCATCCTCCCCTCCCTCGAGGCGGGCACCTGGGTGATCAGCGACCGCTTCATCGACTCCTCGCTCGCCTACCAGGGCGCCGCGCGGGGCCTCGGCATCGACGCGGTGCTCGCCATCAACGCGGCCGCGGTGGAGGGGTGCCTGCCGGCCCTCTCGCTGGTGATCGACACCGCGACCGCCGTCACCACAGAGCGCCGCTGCGCCACCCCCGACCGCATCGAGGCCGAGGGCGAGGGCTTCCAGGAGAAGGTGGCGGGCGGCTACCGCGAGCTGGCCGAACGCTTCCCCGAGCGGGTGCGCCTGATCCCCGGCGACGGCGCCCCCGACCAGGTGCACGCGCGCGTCATGCGCGAGGTGGCGGCGATCCTGTGATCACGATCCCCGGACAGCCCCTGGCCGAGCGCATCCTGCGCGCCGCCCTCGCCGGCGAGCAGGCGCCGCAGCAGCTCCTCTTCTTCGGCCCGCCCGCCACCGGAAAGCGCACCGCCGCGCTCGAGGTCGCCTGGGGCCTGATGGACCCGGAAGGGAGCCACGGGCGCACCACCGAGGCCCTCGACCTGATCGAGGTGGAGGCGACGGGCCAGCAGATCATGCTCGCCGACATCGACGAGGCGCTCGCGCGCATCGCCAGCCGGCCGAACGTGCTGAGGCGGCGGGTGATGATCATCCACGGCGCCGAGCGGCTCGACGACACCACCGGCGCCCCGCGCCTGCTGAAGGTGCTCGAGGAGCCGGCGCCCCACTCGACGATCATCCTGATCACCGACGACCCGGTCGATCTGCTCGACACGCTGCGCTCACGCTGCCTGCCGGTGCCGTTCCGCAGCGCCGGCTGGAAGGCCGCCCAGGCGCTGCTCAGCCCCTTCGACGCGCAGATGCGGCAGATCGGCGTCGACTTCGGCCTGGCGGCCCTCGCGGGCGAATCCGATCCCGCCCGCCGCGTCGCGACGATCCAGAGCCGCATGGAGACGGCCGCCGGAGACAACGCCTCCGACGACCTGGTGCGCCTGCGGGCCGAGGCCGAGGCGCTCGCGGGCAAGCGCGGCGAGCGCACCGCGCAGAAGCGCGCCGAGGACCAGGAGAAGCGCGAGCGCCGGCGCCTGGTGACCGACGGCTGGACCATGGTGCTCGACGCCGCCGCGAACGCCGCCGGCGACGCACTCGCCGTCGCAGTGGGGGCCGAGAAGGCCATCCGGCTCACCGAGCGGATCGACGAGCTGCGCGCAATCGCGGCGGGCGGCCATCAGGAGTTCCTCGAGCGCGCCATCGAGGAGATCCAGCTCACCCGCAGCGAGCTCGAGCTGAACCCCAAGGTCGAGCTCGCCGCCGAGGCCCTGCTGATCCGGATCGAGAACGCCCGGCGCGGCCACCCGGGGCGGCTGATCGCCCACGGCCGGGTCGGTTACTGAACCGTCACAACCGATCCGCGGGGACGCCCCGTACCTCACGCGACCACTCCCTGAAGGAGGTCCCATGAGGATGCTTCCCCGATCCAGACGATTCGCGGTGCTGACCACCGCCGTCGTCACCGCGATCGCTCTCACGCTCGTGCCGGGTGCCCAGGCGACGAACAAGACGTCCCCGCCGCCGGCGCCGACCGACTCCGACACGCTCCTCTACCGCGGCGCGACCACCGTGGCCCTCGACGCCGGCGCCGCCGGCGCCCTGAAGAGCCTCGGCATCTCCGTCGCCCCCACCAAGCCGGCATACGCCGGTAAGAGCGGCATCAGCTTCCCGATCACGCTCGGCGTCGTGGATTCCACGAGCCTGGCCGGCCAGATCCGCCACGCCGGTGGTCTGGTGTTCACCAAGGGCAAGACCAAGGTCTTCCTGACCCGCTACTTCATCGACATCGACGACACGCCGAGCCTCAGCGGCCTCGTCGGGGCCGGCGCCCCGGGCACCGCCCGCGCCGACCTGTTCGACCTCGACCTGACCAACCTCAAGGTCGACGCCGGCAAGCGCCACATCACCCTGTCGGGCGTCACCCTGAAGCTGACCCAGGGCGCCGCCGACGCGCTGAACGGCGCCTTCGGCGAGGGCGCCACCCCGTTCGCGGGTGGCCTCGTCATCGGCACCGCCACGGTCAAGGCGCGGACCTACACCGTCCCCGCCTACGGCTGGTAGCACCGCCTGAGGGCGACCTCCGAACCCGGGCCACCGCGCCCGGGTTCGGAAGCGCCCCGCGGGTCGCTATCCTTCCCCCTCGCGACTCCGGGCGACCGGGGCACGCGGGCCGACGTAGCTCAGTTGGTAGAGCACTTCACTCGTAATGAAGGGGTCAGCGGTTCGAATCCGCTCGTCGGCTCTCGGCTCGGTTGCGTTGCCGCACGCGCCCCATGCTTTTCCCAAAGCCGTGGTTCGCCTTGATCAGTACGCGTCGGCGTAACGCGCGCAGGTAGCCTCGAGGTCGGCATCGTCGACTGCCGTCTCTAGCTCCCAGCGCTTGACACCGAGGAAGGTCTCGAGCAGGAGTGGCGGCAACCAGCCTGAGGCGATCGGGTCTGCCTCGAGTGCATCGAGGGCCTCACCGAGCGATGCTGGCAGAGTGGTCGGGGCGTAGGTAGCCAAGGTGTCGGCAGACATTGCGTCCGCATCGCCCTGCAAGACGAGCGGT
>JAEMRL010000188.1 GCA_016463385.1 Thermoleophilia bacterium | reverse complement strand
AGTTGAGGCCGGCCGAGTGGTCGCGCAGCTCGTAGAGGATCTCCTCCATCTCGAACGCCGCGAGGATCGTCTCGATGAGGACGGTCGCCCGGACGCTGCCCTGGGGCACGCCGATCTCGTCCTGCGTGCGGACGATGATGTCGTTCCAGAGGCGGGCCTCGAGGTGGCTCTCCATCTTGGGCAGGTAGAAGTACGGCCCCGAGCCCTTGGCCAGCAGGTTCTTCGCGTTGTGGAACATGAACAGCGCGAAGTCGAAGATGCCGGCGGAGACCTGCTCGCCGTCCACCAGGACGTGCTTCTCGCGCAGGTGCCAGCCGCGCGGGCGCACCAGCAGCGTGGCGAGGTTCTCGCCGAGCGCGTACTCCTTGCCGTTCGAGCTGAACGAGATGCTGCCGTCGACCGCGTCACGCAGGTTGATCTGACCGTCGATGGTGTTCGACCAGGTCGGCGTGTTGGAGTCCTCGAAGTCCGACATGAACACCTTGGCGCCCGAGTTGAGCGCGTTGATGATCATCTTGCGGTCCACGGGGCCGGTGATCTCGGCGCGGCGGTCCTGGAGGTCGGCGGGCGCCGGGGCCACCTTCCACGACGGGTCGTCGCGGATGTGCTTGGTCTCCGGGAGGAAGTCGGGGTCTACGCCCGCGTCGATCTCCCTGGCGCGCTCGACGCGCTTGGCCAGCAGCTCCTCGCGGCGGGGCTCGAACTCGCGGTGGAGCTTCGCGACCAGCGCGAGCGCCTCCGTGGTGAGGATCTCCGCCTGGGCGGGGCTGACCTCGGCGAGGACCTGGACGCCTTCGGGCGTGGTGATCGTGCTCATGTCTCCGGGACACCTTTCGTGGATACGGTCGACCACGCGAGCCTAACCGCCCGCGCCGGTCCCTGCAGGCCGGGGCGCCGCCTCAGGCGCCCCCGGGTACCTGGGCCACGAGCACCGACGCGACGATCACGATGACCAGCGAGAGCGCGAGCTCGGCGCCGGCCATGCGCCGCACGAGTGCCAGGGTCGGGCCGTTGGGGCGCGACACGTTCGACAGCGCGACGATGATGCGCCGGTTGTAGAGGGCCAGCGCGCCGATCGGCACCAGCAGTGCGAGCTTCCAGAGGATGCTCTGGCCGTAGGAGGTCTCCCAGAGCTGGGCGGGGTCGCTGAGCTCGGCGAGGGAGCGCAGCACTCCCGTGACGATCGCCACGGCGACGGCGACGAGCGCCACCTTGGAGAAGCGGGCGAGCACCCGCGCCGACAGCGCGCCGCCCGAGCGCTCGGCGATCTTCGGCAGCCGCACGTGCACCAGCGCGACCATCGCCAGGCCGACGATCCAGACCGCGACGGCGATGATGTGGACCAGCTGGAGGCCCACCTGCAGCCACACCTGCGAGGCGACGTTCGCGTGGCCCTGCGCGGCGATGCCGCCGAGCACGGTCGCGAGCAGCGCGCCCATCAGCAGTCCCGACCACCAGGCGCCCGCCCGGGTGGCGGGCTTCGGGGTGCCCGAGCTGCCGTACTCGCGGATGAACATCACCGCGCCGATCGCGAACAGCGCGAACAGGAGCGCGCCGCGCAGCTGCACCAGCGACCCGAACCGCGTGTCGCCGAGCACCTGGCTGATCCCGGTGGCGTCGCGGAGGGCCGACCAGACGCCGGTGCCGAGCACGCTCGCGCTCTGCACCACGAGCAGGTAGCCCTCGGCGAGCATCGCCCCGACCGCCAGGACCCCGAACCCGACCCAGAACGAGTCGCGTCCCCATGCGAGCACCGATTCGCGCTCGGCCCGCGTGACGCCGTCCAGATCGCGCATCGCCGGGGCCCAGACGATCCAGCGGAACGCCAGCAGGCCGATCAGGCCGCCGAGCCCCACGAGCTCCAGGAAGCGCGAGCTGGTGCCCCAGAAGCTGGTCTCCGAGGGGCCGCCGCCCGAGCCGCCGAGGTAGGGCTCGCCGAGTGCCCCGGAGCCGACCCCGAAGATGAACAGACCGGGGATGACGTGCGAGTCGGCGCCGATGACCGAGTAGCGCACGGTGTAGGTGCCGTCCGGCAGCCCGGGGCGCAGCGGGATCTCGATCACCCGGCTGTCAGAGCCGCCCCGCGCGGGGCCCGCGCTGACGGCGGCGCCGTTCTGGTCGACCACCTCGGCGTCCTGGCTGCGCAGCAGCTCGACCGGCTCGTTGAACGTGACGGTGACGAGGGCCGGCGAGGCCGAGAGCTTGGCCTCGGCGGTGGGGGAGCTGCTGACGAGGTAGGCGTGCCCGAAAGCCGTTCCGGCCGTGGTGAGGAGGGCCGTCACGGCGAGGACGGCGATGAGGAGCCTGCGCACACCACGATGCTGGCGATGCCCGCCCGTCGGCGCAAGGAGGGCGGGCGCTCGCGTGGTAGCGTGCCGCGCGATCCGGGCGCGTGCTCGCGCCCGACCCGTCGGAGCGAGTCGGAGGAGTGCTTCGTTGCCCGAGCTTCTGGAGGGCATGACCGGCCTGGTCGTGGGCGTCGCCAACAAGCGCAGCATCGCGTGGGCGATCGCCCGCCGGATGGACGCCGAGGGCGCCCGCCTGGTGCTGACCTATCAGGGCGAGCGGACCGAGGGCGACGTGCGCAAGCTCGCCGACACCCTCGACAACTGCGTCGCGGTGGTGCCGCTGGACGTCCAGGACGACGACCAGATCGCGTCGTCGGTGGCCGCCGCGGCCGAGGCGCTGGGCGGCATAGACGTGCTGGTGCACGCGGTCGCCTTCGCGCGGCCCGAGGACCTCGGCGGGCGCTTCGTGGACACCAGCCGCGAGGGCTTCCACCTCGCGCTCGACATCTCCTCGTTCTCCCTCGCGGCCCTCGCCCGCGAGGTGGAGCCCCACATGGTGGCGCGCGGCGGCGGCTCGATCATGGCGCTCTCCTACATCGCGGCCGATCGCGCCGTGCCGGGGTACAACGTGATGGGCGTCGCCAAGTCGGCCCTCGAGTCGATCGTCCGCTACCTCTCCTGGGACCTCGGCGAGCACGGCATCCGCGTCAACGCCATCTCGGCCGGGCCGGTCCGCACGCTCGCCGCGCGCGGCATCCCGGGATTCGGGACGATGGCCGACACGATCAACGCGCGCACGCCCCTGCGGCGGGAGATCACGCAGGACGAGGTGGCCGACACGGCCCTCTTCCTCGCCTCGCCGCTGTCGGCGAGCGTGACCGGCGAGACGATCTTCGTCGACGCCGGGTTCCACGCGATGGGCCTCTGATCCACCCCGCGCGGTGAGCCGGCGCGTGCGTATCGGCGTGGTGGCCGACACGCACGTGGGCGAGCACCTGCCGGTGCTGCCCCCCGAGATCCCGGAGGTGCTCGCGGGCGTCGACCTGATCCTGCACGCGGGCGACCTCACCGACACGGTGGTGCTCGACGCGCTCGGGCGCGTCGCCGAGGTGGTCGCCGTGCGGGGCAACCACGACGAGGACGGCGGCATCGACGGTCTTCCCCGCGACGTGCTGGTGCGGGTGGGCGAGGCGCGCATCGGCCTGACGCACGGTCACCGGACGGCCGCGGTCGAGTTCCCGGCGGCCGCGCTCTCCCTGGTCGCGGGGCGGCCGGTGCTGCTCGGCTTCGGCACCGCGATGCGGCGGCGATTCGGCTCCGTCGACTGCCTGGTGACCGGGCATCTGCACCTGCCGATCCACCGACGTGTCGGGGGAGCACTGCTCTTCTCGCCCGGCGCGGTGTTCCTTCCCGAGCGCGACCCCCACTACGACTGGGCGGGCGCGCGCGGGCGCGGCTACCGGCGCTTCCGCATGGGCCTGCCGCCCGAGGCGCACACGCCCGCGGTGGGGATCCTGGAGGTGGACCGGGGGCATGTCAGCGCACGCCGGATCCCGCTGGAGCGGCCGGTGACGGGGGAGGGTCCGTGACGGGCGCCGCGCCGCCGCCTCCTCCTCCCCCGCCCGCGGGCGTGCCCGAGGTCGAGGCCTTCTTCCGCCGCAGCGGCCTGCCCCACCTGGCGGCGGACGACCGCACGGGCGAGCGCATCGTGCGGTGGAGGCGCACGGTGGTGATCGCCGCCTGGCTCGTTCTCGGATTCCTGGTGGCCGTGCTCGACGTGGACTGGTGGATCGGCATCCTCCTCGCTCTGGCGATACCGGTGCTCGCCGCGGCTCTGAGCTACCTGCTGGTCGATCTGGGCGTCCTCGCCCTCTTCCTCCACCAGGGGCAGGCGGTGCTGGAGGGGCTCTACACGACCGCCTCGGTCGCCGTCCGGGCGATGCCGCCGCTGCTGGCCGTGCTGCTGTTCCTCTCGCTGGCGAGCGAGACCTGGCGGGCGTTCGGGAGGCTGGAGGGCTGGCGCTACGGATCGGTGCTGGTCGGGTTCGGGCTGCTGTCTGCGGTGATCCTGCTGGCCGGCCTCCGGCGCGAACGGGACGCCCTGATCGCCTGGGAGCCCGGGCCCGAGCTGGAGGCCGCAGCGCGGACCACGCCCGCCGCCGCGCTCGTCGCGGCCGGCGTCGTCCCCCGCTTCCCCCCGCTCGAGCGGCTCGAGAGGGCCAACGTGACGATCGCCCTCTTCGTCTCGCTCGCGACGAGGGTCCTGGCGGTGGGCATCGCCGTCGCAGTCGCCTTCACCCTCTTCGGGCTCCTCATCGTCGACCGCGCCCTCACCGCCGAGTGGGTCGGGGAGGATCCGCACGTCCTCCTCTCGCTGAGCCTCTCGGGGAGGGAGATCATCCTGAGCGAGGCCCTGGTGAGGGTCGCGACGACGATGGGAGCCTTCGCCTCTCTCTATTTCACCGGCGTCGCCCTCGGCGAGTCGCGCAACCGGGAGGAGTTCCTGGACGACGAACTCGACCGCCTGGGTCGCGTCATGGCCGCGCGCGCCTACTACCGCGGGGCCCTGGATCCGGAGTCGGCGGCGCCGGAGGCCTGACGCTTCTCGGGGGGCCGGGGCCGTGTCGGGGATCGTCCAATTGGACGACGCCCCCGCGTCCAATCGCACACCCAGCGACACGGACCCGTCCTCCGTCCGAGACGCTCAGGGTGTCCGCGGCGTGGATCGTCCTGGCAGCCTGGATCCGTGGTCAGGAGCTTCTACAAGGGTGAGCGGTTGGGTGGACTCCCCGCCTGCGCGATCTGTGGTGGGGCGGGGCAGGGGGCCCGGGCCGAGCTGCACCTCCCCTGCGGAGTCCGGGTGTGGTTGTGCGCGGCGCACCGGTCCGAGGAGTTCCTCACCCGGCGGGCGGGACGGGACCTGGTCGCGAGCCTCCTGCACGTATGGCGTGCCGCGGGGTGTCTCACCGCGGCGCGGTCCCGGGCGCTCGCGCTCCATTCGGCGCGGCTGAGCTCCTCGATGCCGGTCCGGACCTGCCCGGGCTCCTACTCCTGGGCCGCCCTTCGCCGGGAGGCGGAGGCGTGCTTCGCCTCCGGGGAGGCGCCCGACGCGGTCATCCGGCGCCTGCGTTCGCGGGAGGCAGGTGGTCCGGCGCGCCCTCCGAGCCGGGCGACGATGCGGCCGCGAAGCATGACCGCCACGTCGTCGGCGATGGCGAACACGTCATCGAGCTTGTGCGTGATCAGCACGACGGACGTTCCTCCGGCCGCGAGGCGTCGCACCTGATCCCACAGGCGTTCGGA
>JAEMRL010000187.1:221-5612 GCA_016463385.1 Thermoleophilia bacterium | reverse complement strand
GGATGAGAGATGAGATCCTGACCGTCCTCTCGGGCACGCCCGACCGGTGGACGCCCGGAGCCGTGAGCTGGTCGCTCGGCCGGCCGGTCCTCGGGGTGCTCGGGCAGGACGCCGACCCCGACGTGGCCGAGGCGCTGACCCACCTCGCGGCCGAGGGGATCCTCGCCGAACTGCCCGCTTGTCCCGGGTGCGGCACTCCGGGGACGCTGTACATCCTGTCCGAGCGCCTCTCCGACGAGCACACCGGGCGGCCGCCGATGTCGGGCGTCGAGATCGACGAGACGATGGAGCCCCTGATCGCCGAGGGACTGATCGAGCTCAGCGAGATCGTCGAGTTCGACCAGCGCGACTGCTGCGCGCGCACCGCCCGCGCCTGGCGGCGCGCGCCCCGCCCCTCCTAGGGCACGACACCGGGTCATCCGGCCCCTCCTACACGGACCCGGAGCCCCGGGGGCGCGAGGTAGTATCCGCCCCGGCCCCCGTCTGGAGGGCCTTTTATTGATGCGGGAGGAGACCCGGGTTGGACCTCTACGAGTATCAGGGCAAGCAGCTCTTCGCGACGCAGGGCATCCCCGTACCGGCCGGTGAGGTCGCGGTGACGCCGGAGGAGGCGCGCGCGGCCGCCGAGCGCATCGGCGGCAAGGTCGTCGTCAAGGCGCAGGTGCAGGTGGGTGGCCGCGGCAAGGCCGGCGGCATCAAGGTGGCCGAGAACCCCGACGAGGCCGAGGCCCACGCCCGCGCCATCCTCGGGATGGACATCAAGGGGCACGTCGTCCACCAGGTGTGGATCGAGGCGGCGTCGGACATCGAGCGCGAGTACTACGCCTCGATCACCTTCGACCGCGGCGAGAAGAAGCCCCTCGTGATGCTCTCCGCCGCAGGCGGCATCGACATCGAGGAGGTCGCGGCGACGCGGCCCGAGGAGCTGGCCCGCCTCCACGTGGACCCGCTGACCGGCTTCCAGGCCCACCACGGCCGTTGGCTCGCCTACCACGCGAACATCGACGCGGTGGCGATCCGGGACGTGGTCTCGGTGCTCGAGCGGCTCTACGCCGGCTTCATCTCGCTGGACGCGATGCTGATGGAGATCAACCCGCTCATCCTGACCACCGACGGGCGCGTGATCGCGCTCGACGCCAAGGTGACGATCGACGGCAACTCCGTCGGCCGCCACCCCGAGATGGCGTCGTTCCAGGAGTCGGGAGCGGAGGACCCCCAGGAGCGGATGGCGCGCGAGCGGGGCGTCACCTACGTCAAGCTCGACGGCGACGTCGGCATCCTGGGCAACGGCGCGGGTCTCGTGATGAGCACCCTCGACGTGGTCGCCCTCGCCGGCGGCCGCCCCGCGAACTTCCTCGACGCCGGCGGCGGCTCGAAGGCCGACGACGTCGTCACGGCCCTCGAGGTCCTGCTCTCGGACGACAAGGTCAAGTCGCTCCTGGTCAACATCTTCGGCGGCATCACCCGCTGCGACGAGGTGGCCGAAGGGCTCCTGACCGCTCTCGAGCGGCTGGGTGCGACCCTGCCGATCGTCGTGCGGCTGGACGGGACCAACGAGGAGGAGGGCCGCAAGATCATCGCCGACCGCGCGCCGTCCAACGTCGTGGTCGAGAAGACGATGCTCTCGGCCGCGCGACGAGCCGTCGAGCTGGCGAAGGAGGCCGCATGAGCATCCTCGTGGACGCATCGACGCGCCTGGTGGTCCAGGGCATCACCGGCCGTGAGGGGGCATTCCACGCCACCCGCAACAAGGCCTACGGCACCAACGTCGTGGCCGGCGTCACCCCGGGCAAGGCCGGCCAGGACGTCGACGGCATCCCGGTGTTCAACACCGTCCGCGACGCCGTCGAGGCCACCGACGCGAACACCGCGATGGTCTTCGTGCCGCCGCGCTTCGCCGCGGACGCCATCTACGAGGCCATCGAGAGCGGCGTCGACCTGATCACGTGCATCACCGAGGGCATCCCCGCCCACGACATGCTCCGGGTCTACACGCACCTGCGCCGTGGTCCGCAGACCCTCGTCGGCCCCAACTGCCCGGGCGTGATCTCGCCGGGCATCGCGACCGTCGGGATCATGCCCACCCAGGTCTTCACCCCCGGGCGGGTGGGGCTGGTCAGCCGCAGCGGCACGCTGACCTACCAGATCTCCAAGGAGCTCAGCGACATGGGGATCGGCCAGAGCACCGTCGTGGGGATCGGCGGCGACCCGGTGGTCGGCAGCTCCTTCATCGACATCCTGGCCCGCTTCGACGCGGACCCGGACACCGACCTCGTCGTGATGGTGGGCGAGATCGGCGGGGCCGAGGAGGAGAAGGCGGCCGACTTCATCGCCGAGAACATGACGACGCCGGTGGTCGCGTACATCGCGGGCTTCCAGGCGCCCCCCGGTAAGCAGATGGGTCACGCCGGCGCGATCATCACCGGATCGAGCGGCACCGCCCAGGCCAAGAAGGACGCTCTCGAGGCCCAGGGCGTGCGGGTCGGGACCAACCCGACCGAGGTCGCCGAACTGGTGCGCGAGCGCCTCGGATGATGTGACGGTGGTGGTGGGCGCCGCCCGAAGGGGTTGCGCCCACCACCGCTTTCGTATCTAGACCTATAGGGGGTTGGAGCCGCCGACCCCTCGGATACCCTCGCCGTGGCGATGCGCACGAGGCGCGCGCCCACTGACACACCGGCAAGGGGATGACACGGTGCACGACACGGTCTTCGTCACAGGCGGCGCGGGATTCATCGGGCCGCACGTCGTACGCCGGCTGCTGCAGGGCGGCAGCCGCGTCGTCAGCTTCGACAACTACATGACGGGGTCCGCGCAGGCCCTCTCCGGTGAAGGCGAGGGGCTCGAGATCGTGAAGGGCGACGTCCGCGACCTGGCGCAGGTCACCGACGCGCTGGTCCGCGCACGGCCGAACGCCATCCTCCACCTGGCCGCGATCCACTACATCCCGTACTGCAACGCCCACCCCGCCGAGGCGATGGACGTCAACGTCACCGGGACCTTCAACCTGCTCCAGGCCGCCAAGGACGTCGGCGTGACGAAGGTCGTGATGGCCAGCAGCGCCGCCGTGTACCCGATCCAGGACGAGGCCTGTCGGGAGGACGCCCCCACCGGGCCCACCGACATCTACGGCGCCACCAAGGTCGCCCTCGAGGCACTCGGCCAGAGCTTCGCCGCCGAGACCGGCATCCCGGTCACGAGCGCCCGCTTCTTCAACGTGTACGGCCCCGGCGAGACCAACCCCCACGTCATCCCCGACATCCTCGCCCAGCTGGGCGGGGACGGGCCGGTCAAGCTCGGCAACATGACGCCCAAGCGCGACTACGTCCACGTATCCGACATCGCCGACGGGCTGGTGGCCCTGCTGGGGTCCGACCACGCCGAGCACCGCGCCTACAACATCGGCACCGGGTCGGAGCACTCGGTCAGCGAGCTGATCGAGGTTCTCTCGGGCGCCGTCGGGCGGGACATCGAGGTCGTCTCGGAGCCCGGCCGCAAGCGCCGCCTCGACCGCCAGCACCTGCTCAGCGACATCAGCCGGATGCGCGAGGAGATCGGCTGGGAGCCCCGCTACACCCTCCAGGACGGCCTCCGGGAACTGGTGCTGGAGACGGTCGGGGGCGCCTCGTGAAGGTGGCCATGGTCGGCCCGTACCCTCTGCCGGGGCGCCCGCCCACGGGAGGGATCGAGGCCGTCGCCACGGCGCTGGTCGCGGGGCTGCGGGCCGAGGGCGTCGAGCCGACGCTCGTCACCTGCACCGGCGCGGTGGACCACGAGGAGCGCGTCGACAACGACGGCCTCGAGATGCGCCTGATCCCCTACGGCGACGCCGCCGGCCACCGGATCCCCTACGTCTCCGAGCACCGGGCGATCGGCCGCGCGCTGCGCGACATCGCCCCCGACGTCGTGCACGTCCAGGGACAGAACCACTACGGCCCGGCCTGCCTCGCGGTCGGTCTGCCGACGGTCGTGACGCTCCACGGCATCCTCTACCGCGAGCAGCACATCGCCGACGCCACCGCGACCCGCTCGTCGCAGATCCGCGCCCGGATCCGCAACGGGCTGAACGCCCGCTTCGAGCGCACGACGCTCCGCAAGGCGCGCCACCTGGTCATCATCAGCCCGTACGTCAGCGACGCCGTGGCGCACCTCACCTCGGCCCACCTGCACCACATCGCCAACCCGATCGACGACGACTTCTACGACATCCCCCGCCGGCCGGTTCCGGGACGGGTGCTGTTCGTCGGCGTGGTCGGATCGCGCAAGAACGTGCTGGTGCTGGTGCGCTCGTTCTCCCAGGTCCTGGCCGAGCGACCCGTCGCCACGCTGCACCTCGTCGGCCGGCCGGCGGACGAGAGCTACATCGACCAGGTCCGCGCCACGATCTCCGAGCTGCGCATGGGCGACTCGGTGCGCTACCTGGGCGTGGTCTCCGACGAGGAGCTGCGCGAGCAGTACGCCGAGGCCTCGCTGCTGGCCCTCCCCTCCAAGGAGGAGTCGTCGCCGATGGCGATCCAGCAGGCGATGGCGATGGGCCTTCCCATCGTCGCCTCCCGTGCGGGCGGCATCCCCTTCCTGGTCGAGGACGGCGTCACGGGCCTGCTCGCGACGCCTGACGACGAGTCGGATCTGGCGGACCGCCTCCTCACGGCCCTCGGCGACGACGCGCTCCGGGCCCGCATGGCCGAGGCGTGCGTCACCGAGGCCGAGCGCTTCCGGGTGGGAGCCGTCACGCGAGCGACCCTCGAGCTCTACGCGACCGCGGCGGGACGCCCGGTCGCGATGGCCACGGCCTAGTGTCCCGAGTCAGACGAACTTCCGACTCAGGACACTAGCCCGCCCCCCGGCGCCGACGGCGCCGGGGGGCGTGATGCTCACCGGCCGGCATCCGGGTCGGTCACCACGACCCCGTCCACGTGCACCGTGGCGGTGTCGGCGGCGAGGTCGGAATCGACGAGCCCGATCTCGACGCGGCCGGCCCTGCGGCCCGCCAGGTCGAGGGGAGCGCCGGTGGCGACGCGCGTCCCGTTGACCAGCAGCACGCCGCGCGCGTCGGGGCGAAGCCAGGTGGTGCGGAACTCCACCCGGCTCCAGGCGCCCGGGGTGACCACACCGCCGCGGGCGATCGCGCCGCGACGCCCGGTGCGATCGACCGTCCAGGTGGCCCAGCGCAGCGCGCCCGACCGCTCGCGGACGACACCGGCGTCGATGTGGCTCGCGCCGCGGGCGTCACCCACGCTGAGGAGCGTCCGCGTGCGGTCGCGCCCGAGCGTGAGGGCCGAGATGCGCAGATCGGCCCGCACCGTCATCGCCTCCACCGGCGACAGCGTGCGACTGACGTACGCCGAGCGCGCCCTGCGGGAGAGGTCGGAGAAGCGGGCGCCCCAGGAG
>JAEMRL010000187.1:0-211 GCA_016463385.1 Thermoleophilia bacterium | reverse complement strand
AGCCCGCCCGGCGCGCCCAGGCCTCGGCCGAGGCGGTGGCGCCCGGTTCGGTCGTCAGGGCGCTCCAGGCGCCGCGCGCACCGGTGAGCACGCCGCCCTCGAAACCGTCGGCGAAGAGCGACGAGGAGGGCCGGGGCGCCGGCGTCGGCGACGGGGTGCGGGGAGCCGACTTGGGCGCCGGCGCCGGAAGCGCCGGGGCCGGGGTGAGGGG
>JAEMRL010000186.1 GCA_016463385.1 Thermoleophilia bacterium | reverse complement strand
CCTCGAGGAGGGCCTGGACCGCATCAAGAGGGGGCTCGAGGCGCTCTAGGCGCTCCGGCGGAAGGTCGGCGCCACGGGGTCCCACCCCGGCGTGCGCCGGCCTTCCGTATGCTCGACCGCGGTCTACGACCCGGAAATCGACAAGGAGTGGCGAGTGGCTGAGCGTCTGTTCTGGGAGGAGCTGAACCCCGGTGACGAGGCGGTTTCACTGAACCGCACGATCACCGAGGCCGACGTCGTGAACTTCTGCGGCGTGTCGGGCGACTTCAACTGGTTCCACATCGACGAGGTGCGCGCATCGGAGTCGGTGTTCGGCAAGCGCGTCGCGCACGGCATGCTGGTGACCTCAGTCGCGACCGGCCTCCAGGTCGAGAAGATGGAGCCCAAGATCGCCACGGCCGCGTTCGTGGGCCTGAAGGAGTGGGCCTTCCGCGCCCCCGTCTTCTTCAACGACACGATCCGCGTGAAGCGGACGATCGGCGAGAAGTCCGAGCACAAGAACCCGGCCCAGGGCTGGTGCATCTACGAGATCGAGGTCCTCAACCAGGAGGACAAGGTCGTGCAGAAGGGTCAGTGGAACATGCTGATCCAGCGCAAGCCGGCCTGACACAGCGCGCCTGACATGGCGTCCGGCCCTGACAAGGAGTCGGACGCCATGTGGCGAACCCCGGGGGCATGGAAACCTCAGCCCCCACCCACACCATCACCGTCGCCGAGGCCGCCGAGGCCCTCGGTGTCTCCGAGCGCACCGTCTGGCGCTACCTGAAGTCGGGACGCCTGCCGGGTGAGACCACCGGCGAGCCCGGCTCGCAGCGGACGCTCATCCCGCGCGAGGCCGTCGCGGCTCTCACGACCACGCGTGTCGGGGCGGACGCCGAGGCGCTGGTGAGCGAGCGGGACCGGCTGCGCGCCGAACTCGCCGCAGTGCGCGCCGAGCGCGACGCCCTCATCGAGCGCGTGAGCGTCCTCCAGCGCGCGCTGTCGGCGCCGATGCGCCCCGGCATCGCCGAGCGCGCCCTCTCACATGCCATGAGCGCGGTCGCCCGCGCACGCGGGCCGCGCACCTTCTCACTGCACTGATCCCCTAGAGCGCCCCCGGCGGCACCGGCGCACCGCCGCCGTTCGCCCCGGGGCCCGGGGCCTGGCTGCTGCGCTGGGGCGGGCGGCCGTCGTCGTCGGCCATCTCCGGGTGCCAGCGCTCGAAGTGCGAGTGGTGCTGGTCGGTCAGCGCCCCCGGCGGGTAGTACTGGGCGTAGAAGTCCGGGTCGACGTGCTGCGCCTGACAGGTGAGCCGCTGGTACATCGGGTCGAGGAACGCCGGGAAGCGGCCGTAGGTGTCGTGCACGTACTGGCAGTAGTCCTTGACGATCTGGATCGTGTCCTGGTCCGGGCGGGCGATCTGCGAGGTGACCTTGTCGGGCTCGAGATAGGCCTTGGGCTTGTCGGACTCGTACTGGGACCACTTGCGCTCGAGGAAGGCGTCGACCGCGGCGCCCATGTCGTCGTGGTACGGCGGCACGAAGGCCTCGAAGACCCCGTCGCGGCCGACCGGCACGCTCGGCCCGCGCTTGGCCTCCTCGAAGCGGAAGCCGAGCCCCGGGACGTCCATCCCCCCGAGGGCGTAGCGGGCGATGTAGCCGGTGTAGGTCCAGCCGCCCAGGCCCATCGCCTGCAGGCCGAGGTTGATGTTCTGGCAGATGAAGGCCTGCTCGACGACCTGCATCGACAGCACGCGCTGCTCGATCTCGACGATCCCCATCTGCCGGGCGGGGTCGAGCCGGCCCGAGTCGATCCAGCGCTGCAGACCGCAGGGGGCATAGCCGTTGGTCTCGTCCACGAGCGTGAAGCGGTACTCGGGCGAGAAGTAGATGAAGAGCAGGTTGATGTACTCGAGGGTCATGTTCGAGACCGGCAGGAAGAGCGTCGTGCCCGGCTTGTTCGCGTTCCAGTGGTTGAAGACGAACAGCCCCGGCAGGCCGGTCGGCATCTGCGCGCGCTCGGGCGACAGCTGCTTCTTGGCGCCCCGCACGAGGTTCAGGATCCACTCCACCTGCGCCTCGACCGGCTTGCCCTGGAGGGTCGAGACCTCCCCGTCCTCGGGCATCAGGTTCCACATGTCCAGGAAGTAGGTGC
This sequence comes from Thermoleophilia bacterium, assembly GCA_016463385.1. Taxonomy (GTDB): domain Bacteria; phylum Actinomycetota; class Thermoleophilia; order Miltoncostaeales; family Miltoncostaeaceae; genus Miltoncostaea. Next base: position 3,484 of record JAEMRL010000186.1, on the reverse strand, counting down.
CCTGGTCGTTGGTGAAGAAGAGCTCGGTGCCGTGGTTGGAGCACGAGCTCGGCCAGGTGCGCGCGGTCCACTGGACCATCGCGTCGGCCCCCATCGAGGGGTCGATGTCTCCGAGGTTCAGACCGGTCAGACCGGTGCCGGCCACCAGCAGCAGGGCCTCCTCGAGCTCGGTGAGGGGCACCGGCTCATAGGGGCTGGAGTAGGCGAGGGTCCCCGGCATCTCCATGCCGAGGCCCATACGCCGGCTCTTGCGGTCGAAGACCGACTGGAAGAAGGGGTATGTGAGCGCGTCCTGCAGTCCGGCGGGAGCGCCCGAGATCACATCGCGCGGCTCGCGTCCCGCCGGGCTCACAGCCCGAGTTCCTTCCCGATGATCAGCTGCTGGATCTCGCTGGTGCCCTCGGTGATCGAGGCCAGCTTGGCGTCGCGGTAGTAGCGCTCCACCGGGTACTCGACGACATAGCCGTAGCCGCCGTGGATCTGGACGGCCTCGCGGCAGACGTAGTCGGCGACCTCGGCCGAGAAGAACTTGGCCATCGAGGCCTCCTTCACGCACGGCCGGCCGGTCGAGTAGAGCCAGGCGGCCTTGTAGGCGAGGCTCTTGGCGGCCTCGATCCGGGTGGCCATGTCGGCCAGCTTGAAGCGGATCGCCTGGAACTTGGAGAGGCTCCGGCCGAAGGCCTCGCGCTCGGTGGCGTACTGGCGGGCGGCATCGAAGGCGGCCTCGGCGATCGCGGCCGACTTCACGCCATGCGAGACGCGACCGGTGATCAGGGCCTCCATCAGGGCGCCGAAGGCACCCTCCTTGCCGCCGAGCAGCGACTCCTCGCCGACCTCGCAGTCCTCGAACAGCAGCTCGGCCGTGTCGGAGGAGCGGTGGCCCATCTTCTCCAGCTTGCGGGTGACCTCGAAACCGGGGGTGTCGCGGTCGATGATGAAGACGCTGATGCCCTCGCCGCGCTTGGTCTTGTCGGTGTAGGCGGCGACCAGGCAGTAGTCGCAGATGGTCCCGTTGGTGATGAAGTTCTTGCGGCCGTTGATGACGTAGCCGCCGTTCTTCTTCTCGGCGCGGGTCTGCAGGCCGGCGGCGTCCGAGCCGGTGTTGGGCTCGGTGATGGCGTAGGCGCCGATGATCTCGCCGGCGATCGAGCGCGGCAGGTACTTCTCGCGCTGGGCGTCGGTGCCGAACTTGTAGATCGGGAAGGCGGCCAGGTCGGCGTGCGCGTTGACCGAGGCGGTGATGCCGGCGGAGACCTTGGCCATCTCCTCGACGAAGATGCACTCGGTGATCTTGTCGGCGCCGATCCCGCCGTACTCCTCGGGGAAGACGATCCCGAGGAGGCCCAGCTCGCCGAGCATCGGCAGGACCTGGACCGGGAACTTCTCGTTGCGCTCCGCCTCCTCGACCAGCGGAGCGATCTCCGCCTGGGCGAACTCGCGGACCATCTGGCGCAGGTCGTCCTGCTCCTCCGTGAAGGCGTAGCTCAGCATTCGTTACCTCGGCCGGGTCGGGGGCCGTCGGCGCGTCCGCGGCGACGGAGGGATCGTCCAAGTTTACCCGCGGATGTGGCGGTAGACTGCCGATCCGTGAGTGATCCCTTCCGCCTCGACGGTCGCACCGTCATCGTCACCGGAGCGTCGCGGGGCATCGGCGCCGAGGTGGCCCACGCCATCAGCGCCCGGGGCGGCGGTGTCGTGCTGGTCGCGCGGTCGGCCGACGCCCTCGCCGAGCTGTCGGCCGCGCTGCCGGGGCCGAGCGCGGCGGTCGCCGGGGACGTCGCCGACACCGAGGTGGTGGGGGAGGCGGTCGCCGCCGGCGAGGCGCTCGGCGGCCTGTGGGGCGTCGTCAACAACGCCGGCATCAACCCCTTCTACCACCCGGTCACCGAGACGCCGCTGTCGGAGTGGGATGAGGTCCTGCGGGTCAACCTTCTCGGCACCGCCGCCTTCTCGCGCGCGGTCGGCCGGTTCCTGGCCGAGGCCGGGACAGGCGGGAGGATCGTCAACCTCAGCTCGGTCGCCGGCCTGACGGGACTGCCGAACATCGGTCCCTACAACGCATCCAAGGCCGCCATCGACGCGCTCACGCGCACCCTCGCGGTCGAGCTCGGCCCGGTGGGGGTGCTGTGCAACTCGGTGGCGCCCGGGACGATCGCGACCGAGATGGTCGAGGGGCTGATGACCGCCAACCCGGTGCTCAAGGAGCGGCTGGTCTCCAAATCGCCGCTCGGCCGGATCGGGACCGTCGCCGAGGCCGCCCTGCCGATCGTCTTCCTCCTCACCGACGCCGCCAGCTTCATCACCGGCCAGACGCTGGTGGTCGATGGCGGACGGCTCGCCGCCGGCTAGACGGTCATGAGGATCGTCGTCTGCGGCGCCGGCACAGCCGGCTGCGTCGCCGCCGCGCGGTTGTCACAGGACCCCGCCAACGATGTGGTCCTGCTGGAGGTCGGTCCGCACTACCGGCCCGGAGAGTGGCCCGAGGCGCTCACCCACTCGCACCGGATCATCAAGGAGACCCACGACTGGAACTACCTGGCCCGCGCCGGGGACTCCCCGCGCATGGTCCACGTGCCGCGCGGTCGGGTGGTGGGGGGCTCGTCGGTCACCAACGGCGCGATCGCCCTGCGCGGTCACCCCGAGCACTACGACGAGTGGGACGACCTGATCGACGGCTACGACTGGGAGAGCTGGGTCCCCTGGTTCCGGGCGATCGAGGCGGACCGCGACTTCGGCGGCGAGCCCTGGCACGGCGACCAGGGGCCGATCCCGATCAGCCGCTACCCCCGGAGCGGCTGGCTCGAGCTCCAGGAGCGCTTCTGCGAGGCCGCCATGTCGGTGGGCCACGAGTGGATCGACGACCACAACGCGCCCGGGGCCGTCGGGATCGGGCCGATCCCGCTCAACATGCTCGACGGGGTGCGCCAGACCCCGGCCGATCTCTACCTGGATCCGGCGCTCGCGCGCGACAACCTCACCGTGCGCGCCGGCGTCCTGGTCGACCGGCTGCGGATGGACGGCGACCGCGTGGGGGCGGTCGAGGTGATCGGTCCCGATGGCCCCGAGTCGATCCCGGCCGACGCCGTGGTGATGGCGCTCGGCACCTACGCCACGCCGGCGGCGCTCCTTCGCTCGGGCATCGGCCCGGCCGACGAGCTCGCGCGGCACGCCATCCCGGTGGTCGCCACGATCCCCGGCCTCGGGCGCGGCATGCAGGATCACCCGAAGGTCTCATATCGCTTCGACCTCTCCCTGGACGCCCCGCCCTGGCCGAGCCCCTGGTACCAGTGCCTGCTGACCGGCGCCCACGAGGTCGGAGGCGAGCGGCGCGTGTACCAGGTGATGCCGTACTCGGGCCAGGTCGAGGCCGGCCAGCGATTCACCGACCTCAACGTCCAGGTCGCCGACGCCCGCTCCCGGCGTGGCGCCGTGCGCCTGCAGAGCCGCGACCCGGCCGACCAGCCGGTGATCGAGATGGGCTGGT
>JAEMRL010000185.1 GCA_016463385.1 Thermoleophilia bacterium | reverse complement strand
CCCCTCGGTGGGGTATGCGCTGGTGGAGGACGCCCGGCCGGGCGCCTTCGACCTCGACGCCGCACGGGCCCTCGGGGTGACGCCCGGGCCCGACTTCGGGGTGCTCCAGCGCGGGGGCGAGGTGGTGACGCCCGGCGGCCGCACGGTGCGCGCCGACGAGGTGCTCGGCGCCGCCCGGCCCGGACGCACCGTGGTGATCTCGGGGGACACCGAGCCCTGCGACGCCACGCGCGAGGCCGCGCGCGGCGCGGCCCTCCTCGTCCACGAGGCGACGTTCCTCGACGAGGACCGCGGGCGCGCCCGGGAGACCCGCCACACCACGGCCCGCGAGGCGGCCGAGCTGGCCCGTGACGCCGATGTCGGGCTGCTGGTGCTGACGCACCTCTCGAGCCGCTGCGCGCCGTCGGAGGTGCGGGCCGAGGCGGGGGCGGTGTTCCCGCGCACCCTGGTGCCGCGCGACTTCGACCAGATCGAGATCCCGTTCCCCGAGCGGGGCGAGCCGGTGGTCCATCCGGCGCGGGGCGGGCCGCGCCGCGCGGCCCCTGACGAGGCGTCGGAGGCACCTGCTACCTTCCCTGCGGAGTGACCTTTAAGCCGGTCCGGCGAGACCGAGAAGGAGCGACGATGATCGACCGTGCCCCCGTGCCCTGCCCGCGCCCGTGCCCGTGAGCGGCGCCACCGGGAAGGTGCTGGTCGATCAGGACCAGGTCCGCCGCACCGTCGCCCGGATCGCGCACGAGATCGTCGAGCGGCACGCCGAGCCCGAGAAGCTGGCGCTGGTCGGCATCCACACGCGCGGCGTCCCGCTGGCGGCCCGCCTGGCCCGCCTGATCGGCGAGTTCGCCGGCGCCGAGCCCGCGACCGGCACCGTTGACATCGCGCTCTACCGCGACGACGTCGGCCTCGACGCGCGCCGCGGCGCGCTGCCGGTCGTCGGCGACACCGTCCTCGACTTCAACGTGGCCGAGCGCGCCGTGATCCTGGTGGACGACGTCCTCTTCACCGGGCGCACGATCCGCGCCGCCATCGACGCGATCTTCGACTACGGCCGCCCGCCGCTGGTGCAGCTCGCGGTGCTGGTCGACCGCGGTCACCGCGAGCTACCGATCCGGCCCGACTACGTCGGCAAGAACCTGCCGACCTCGCGGTCCGAGCGGATCGCGGTGCACCTGGCCGAGGTGGACGGGGCCGACCAGGTCGTGCTGGAGACGGTCCGGTGAGCCGCCGCTCGCTGCTCACCATCGCCGACCTCGACCGCGCGGAGATCGCGCGCATCCTGCGCGTCGGCAACCGGTTCGCCGAGGTGATGGAGCGCGACATCAAGAAGGTGCCGACGCTCCGCGGCCGGACGATCATCAACATGTTCTTCGAGGCCTCCACGCGCACCTCGACCTCGTTCGAGCTGGCCGGCAAGCGCCTGTCCGCCGACGTGGTCAACGTCAAGGGGTCGGGCTCCAGCGTGGAGAAGGGCGAGACCCTGAAGGACACGGTCATCACCCTCAACTCCTACCTGCCCGACGTGCTGGTGATCCGCCACCAGTCGGTCGGCGCCTGCCAGCTGGCGGCCCGCCACACCCAGGCGGCCGTCATCAACGCCGGCGACGGCAAGCACGAGCACCCCACCCAGACCCTGCTCGACCTCTACACCATCGAGCGCGAGGTGGGGCCGCTCGACGGCCTGCACATCGCCTTCGTCGGCGACGTCGCCCACTCGCGGGTCGCCCGCTCGGGCATCCGCGGGTTCCAGATGATGGGGGCCAACGTCAGCCTGATCGCCCCGCCCACGCTGATCCCGCGCGACGCCGAGGAGGCCCTCGGCGTGACGACGTCCACGGACATCCGCGACGTCGCCGACGCCGACGTCGTCTACGTGCTGCGGATGCAGCTCGAGCGGATGGGCCCGGGCGGGTTCGTGCCGTCGCTGCGCGAGTACGCGGCGACCTACGGCGTCAACCACGGGCGCCTGCGCCCCGGCCAGCGCGTGATGCACGCGGGGCCGATCAACCGCGGCGTCGAGATCTCGGGCGCGCTCGCGGACGACCCCAAGACCCTCATCGAACGACAGGCGGCGAACGGGATGGTGGTGCGCATGGCGGTTCTCTACGACCTGCTGGCCGGGCCCTCCGCGGGCGCCGAGCCCGCCGAGCACCCGATCGGCGCGGTGGCCGTCTGATGGCGCCCCGACTGATGCAGCGCCCCGGCCCGGCCGCGTCCCTGGTGATCCGCGGCGCGCGCGTGCTCGACCCGGCCGCGGGGATCGACGAGGTGCGCGACCTCGTGGTCCGCGACGGCCTGATCGGTGGCGACCCGGAGGGCCTCGAGGTCATCGACGGCACCGGGATGGTCGCCGTGCCCGGCTTCGTGGACCCCCACGTCCACCTGCGCACGCCCGGCCGCGAGGACCTCGAGGACATCGCCACCGGCAGCATGTCGGCGGCCGCGGGCGGCTTCGTCACCATCGTGGCCATGCCCAACACCTCGCCGGTGGTCGACAACGCGGCGGTGCTCGGCACCCTGATCGACCGCGCCGAGCGGGAGGCCGCGGTGCGGGTCGGCTTCTACGCCGCCATCACGGTCGGCCAGAAGGGCGGGGAGCTGACCGAACAGGTCGAGATGGCCGAGCTCGGGGCCGCCGGCTTCAGCGACGACGGCCACCCGGTGGCCGACGCGGGCGTCATGCGCCGCGCGCTCCAGTACCAGCGCATCACCGGCCTGCCGCTGGTGCTGCACGAGGAGGACATGGCGCTGTCGGGCCGCGGGGTGGCGCACGAGGGCGCTGTGGCCAGCCGTCTCGGCCTCGCCGGGATCCCGCCGATCTCCGAGAGCATCGCCGTCGCCCGCGACGCCGTCCTCGCCGAGTACGAGGACGGCTGGATCCACATCTGCCACGTCTCCGCATCGGAGACGGTGGATGAGATCCGCCGGGCCAAGGAGCGCGGCGTGCGGATCACCGGAGAGGTGACCCCGCACCACCTCACGCTCACCGACGCCGCGATCGCCTCGCTCGACCCGTCGCGGCACAAGATGAACCCGCCGCTGCGCGAGGAGTCGGATCGGCAGAGCCTGATCGCGGCGCTCCTCGACGGCACGCTCGACCTGGTGGCCACCGATCACGCGCCCCACGACGCCGACGAGAAGGAGGTCCCCTTCGAGGAGGCCCCCTTCGGCATCACCGGCCTCGAGACCGCCTTCGCCGTCTGCAACACGCACCTGGTGCGCACCGGCGAGGTCCCGCTCGACCTGCTGGTGCGGCGCATGAGCAGCGACGCCGCCGCGGCCCTCGGGCTGCCGGTGCCCACGCTCGCCGACGGTGCGGTCGCCGACGTCGCGCTGCTCGATCCGGAGGCCGTGGTCGTCGTCGGCGCCACGGGCTTCCAGAGCAAATCGCGCAACTCGGCGTGGCTCGGGGAGGAACTGCACGGGAAGGTCAACCTCACGATCGCGGGAGGGCAGATCGCATGGCGACCGTAGGCGCGCGGCACCCCGGGCTCCTCAGCCGGGAGTCCACCGGGCTGATCCTGATCGACGTCCAGGAGGCGTTCCGCCCGGTCATCGACGGGTTCGACCAGGTCGTGGCCAACTGCGGCATCCTGGCCGAGGGCTTCGGCATCCTCGGCCGCCCCGTGCTGGTGAGCGTGCAGTACACGAAGGGCCTCGGCCAGACCGTGCCCGAGCTCGCCGAGCGCCTGCCCGAGGGCACGCCGGTCGTGGAGAAGATGCGCTTCTCGGCATGCGGGGTGGAGGCCTTCGACGCCGAGCTCGAGGCCGCCGGATGCACCGACTGGGTGGTGGCCGGCATCGAGACGCACGTCTGCGTCAATCAGACCGTGCTCGACCTGATCGCCCGCGACTACGCGGTGCACGTGGCCGGCGACGCCGTCTCCTCGCGCGCCCCGGCCAACCGGACCCTGGCCCTCGAGAGGATGGCCTCCGAGGGCGCGGAGATCACGAGCACCGAGATGGCCCTCTTCGAGATGCTCGAGGTGGCCGGATCGGACGAGTTCAAGGCGATCTCCCGGCTGGTCAGGTGAGCCCGGGCGAGACGTGGGTCGTGCTGGAGGACGGGCTCGTCCTCCCGGCCCGGAGCGTCGGGGCGCCGGGGACGGCGCTCGGCGAGATGGTCTTCACCACGGGCATGTCGGGCTACCAGGAGGCGGTGACCGACCCGTCCTACCTCGGCCAGATCCTCTGCTTCGCGGCGCCGATGATCGGCAACTACGGCGCCGGTCCCGGTCTCGACGAGAGCGCGCGCGCGTGGCCGGGGGCCGTGATCATGCGGCGCGCCGGCGACGCCGCCGGTGTGGGCGGGCCGACGGGCTGGCGGACCTGGCTCGCCGAGCGCGGCGTGGTCGCCGTGGAGGACTGCGACACCCGCCGGCTCGTGCGCCACCTCCGCGACCGGGGCGCGATGCGCGGCGGCGTCACCACCGAGATGCTCCCCGACGAGCTGCTGGCGATGGTCCGGGCGCACCCGGTGCTCGACGGCCGCGATCTGGCCTCCCAGGCCGCCGGGGCCGCCCGGATGCTCGGCGACGACGGCCCGCACGTGGTGGCGATCGACTGCGGGATGAAGGAGAGCATCGCCCGGGGGCTGGTGGGGGCGGGCTGCCGCCTCGATGTCGTCCCCGCGGGCGTCACGGCCTCCGAGGTGCTGGCGCGCGACCCCGACGGGGTCTTCCTCTCCAACGGCCCCGGCGACCCCGCCGCGGTGACCAGCGTGATCGAGACCGTGCGCGGGCTGCTCGGCGAGGTGCCGGTCTTCGGCATCTGCCTGGGCCATCAGATGCTCGCCCAGGCCCTCGGGCTGCAGACCCGCAAGCTGGCCTTCGGGCACCGCGGCGCGAACCACCCCGTGCGCCGCAGCGACGACGGCAGGGTCGAGATCACGGTGCAGAACCACGGCTACGCGGTCGTCGCCGACGACCTCCCCGACGGCGTGGAGGTCACCCGCACCAGCCTCTTCGACGGCTCGGTGGAGGGCATCGCCGCGCCGGAGCTGCGGGCCTGGTCGGTGCAGTACCACCCCGAGGCGAGCCCCGGGCCGCGCGACGCGCGCTACATGTTCTCCGAGTTCGTCTCGTCGCTGGGAGGTGGTCGCTGATGCCGCGCCGCGACGACCTCCAGACGATCATGGTGCTGGGCAGCGGGCCGATCGTGATCGGCCAGGCGGGCGAGTTCGACTACTCCGGCACCCAGGGCGCGCGGGCGCTGCGCGAGGAGGGCTACCGGGTCGTCCTGGTCAACTCCAACCCCGCCACGATCATGACCGACCCCTCGGTGGCCGACCGCACCTACGTCGAGCCCCTCGACGTGGAGTCGGTCGAGGCGATCATCGAGCTGGAGCGCCCGGACGCGCTGCTGCCGACGCTCGGCGGCCAGACCGCGCTCAACCTCGCGATGGACCTGAGCGCGGCCGGCGTGCTCGAGCGGTTCGGCGTGGAGCTGATCGGCGCCGACGTCGCCGCGATCCGGCGCGCCGAGGACCGCGAGGTCTTCCGCGACACGATGGCCGCGGCCGGCCTGGCGGTGCCCGAGAACCGGGTGGTATCCGACCTGGAGGCCGGCCGGAGGGCCGTGGAGGAGCTCGGCCTGCCGGTGATCCTGCGCCCCGGCTTCACC
>JAEMRL010000184.1 GCA_016463385.1 Thermoleophilia bacterium | reverse complement strand
CGCACGGATTCGTCCGAGCGCACAGACGGTCACGTGGCGCCACCCGCTCTGAGGAAGCGCCCCGTGAGACGCACAGGAGACGCCCTCCGGACGCCGTCGCCGCGCGCGCCCACCGATCCGGTACCATGCTCCGACGCCGTTTCGTCGGCGGGGTGTGGCGCAGCTTGGTAGCGCGCTCCGTTCGGGTCGGAGAGGTCCCCGGTTCAAATCCGGGCACCCCGATTGGGTGGGATGGGAAGGGGCCGTCGGGTCGTCCGGCGGTTCACCCAATTCCTGGTAACGCTGGCCGTGCGGGGGTTGTTGCACACTCGTTACCCAAGATACGTTTCGGGGTATGCCCGAGGTGAACCGCGGAGTGTCCGCACCGACGATGGAGAGCCCCACCGACCACGCACCCGAGGTCGTCGCTCCGGCGGCAGGGGACGCGGCGCCCGGGCCGTCGGGGCCGCGGGCCCTCGCACAGGCCGTGGTGACGCTCTTCCGCCGCCACCCGTGGGCCATCGAGATCGCGATCTTCGCCGGCGCGCTGGTCTTCTACCAGCTGTCCCGCGCCCTGGTCATCGGCAAGCCCTCCACCGCCTTCGAGAACGCGGCCGGGATCATCAACTGGGAGAAGGGCTCCGGCCTCTTCGTCGAGACGACGATCCAGCAGTGGGTGCTCAACCACATCCAGCTGACCGAGGCCCTGAACTACTTCTACCTCTACGGGCACTGGACGATCACGCCGCTCTTCTTCGTGTGGCTCTACAAGCGCCGCCGGCGCGTCTACCCGTACGTGCGCAACGCGTTCCTCGTGGCCAACGGGATCGCCCTGGCGGTGTTCATGGTCTACCCGGTCGCCCCGCCGCGCCTCGCGGCCACGGGCGAGGGACTGGTGGACACCCTTCACCACATCAGCGACGTGGACCTCCACGGCGGCTTCCTCTCGGGCTGGTTCAACCCGCACGCGGCGGTTCCGTCGATGCACTTCGGCTATGCCGTGATGATCGGCATGGTCGGGCTGGTGCTGCTGCGATCGTGGCCGCTGCGGCTGCTGGCCCTGGCGTACCCGGCGGTCGTCTTCGTGACGATCACGGGCACCGCGAACCACTACATCCTCGACTCGGTCGCCGGCGGGCTGGTGGTCGCGATCGGGTTCGTCGGGGTGTGGGCGTGGATGTCGGCGCGCGGCACGCTCCGGCCCGCCCCGGCGAGGATCCGCCGAACCCACTGAACGACGCCCGGGGGCCTCACCCCGGGCACGGGTGTCGTCCGCACCGAGCGGATACCGTGGTTGACAATGTGCCCGATCGGGTCGATAACCCCCGTTACATGGACTCGCGAATCCACGGCCTCAGGGCCTGAAGCTCCGGTTCGCCGTGACCCGACCCCAGCCACGTTCCCGACGGCTGGCGAGTGAGCGGGTTCTCAAACCATCGAGGAGGTCAACGTGGCCAATCACCTCACCCCGGACGAGCTGTCCGAGGCGCTGGGCCTTGCGCGCAAGCAGGTCGTGCGTCTCTGCATCGAGACGTCCGTTCCGATCTACAACGGGCGGATCGACAAGATGCTCTTCCTGAACTCCGTGACCGCCGCCGGGCACCGGCTCCCCGAGGAGGCGGAGCAGCTCCTGCTCGCGGCGGTCTAGCGCTCGGCTCACGCGCCGCGGCGGCGGCACTCCTCGCCGCCGCGGCCCTCGCAGGCGCCGCGCCCGCGGCCGCGGCGCCCGGCCCGGTGCAGAAGGCCATCACCGCATGGTCGACATCGAACCCCGCCACCTCCGCGCTGGTGTGGCGGCTCGACGCGGAGGGACCGCCCCAGCTGGTCGGCGGCTTCCGCGCCGACACGCCGCGGATCCCGGCATCGACGATGAAGCTGGTCACGAGCGCGGGGGCGCTGCTCGAGTTCGGCCCGGCGCACCGGTTCTCCACCCGGCTGCTCGCCGACGACCGCACCGTCCTCGCCGGCAAGACCCTCGTGGGCCGGGTCTACCTCAAGGGCGGTGGCGACCCGGTGCTCGCCACGCGCTCCTACGCGGGGCGCTACCTGGGCGCGCGCGCGACGCCGATCGCCTCGCTCGTGCGGCCCGTGCGGGCGCGGGGCGTCCGGCTGATCCGCGGGCCGATCATCGCGGACGAGCACCTCTTCGACGCCCGTCGCCTGGGGCCGGGCTGGCCCTCGTACTACCGGGCCTACTCCTCGCCGCTCTCGGCGCTCGTCACCAACCAGAACTACAGCGGCAACGCGCGCGCGGCCTACGTCAGCAGCCCGCCGATCGCCGCCGCGCAGCGGGTCAAGGCGGCGCTGAAGGGGGTCGGCGTCTCCCAGGTCGGCGGCCTCACGGTGGGCGTCACCCCGCCCTCGGCCCGGCAGATCGGCTCGGCCGTCTCGCCGCCGCTGCCGGTGATCCTGCGCGCCATGAACCTCGCGAGCGACAACTTCATCGCGGAGACGCTGATGAAGGGGATCGGGGCGCACGGCGCGGGCAGCGGCACGACGGCGGCGGGCACCGGACGCACGGCCGCCATGCTGACCGCGCGCGGGGTCCTCGGCCCCGGCGACCGCCTCGCCGACGGATCGGGCCTGTCGCGCGACAACCGCCTCGCCGCGTCGTCGCTCGTACGCCTGATCGCCGACGCCGACGGGGACCCCACCTGGGGCTCTGCGCTGATCTCCTCGCTCGCCCGGGGCGGGGAGGGCACCTTGATCCGCCGCTTCACGTCGGGCCCCGCAACCATGCGCGTGCGCGCCAAGACCGGCTACCTCGATGGCGTCAGCGCGATGGCCGGGCGCGTCGTCAGCCGCGGGGGCGAGCGCTACGCGTTCGCCCTGATCATGAACTCGTCCGACATCCTGGGGGCCCGGACCGTCCAGGACCGGGTCGTCACGCTGCTGGCCGCCGGCGCGGAGGACCCTCCGGGAGCCTGAGGGCGGCGAGCACGAGCAGGACGCCGGCCGCCGCGAGCAGGCCCGCGCTCGCCCCGGCCCACGACCCCATCAGCCGCTCGGCGAGGTCGCGCGCGAGCTCGTCGTCGGGGCGCGGCACCGCCGCCTCGGCGGCGCGGGGCGCCAGCAGGCGGATCGCCGCCGGGACCAGCGCCGCCACGACGAGGGCGGAGCCGATCCGGCGCGCCGTGCGCGCGCGGCGCCGGCTCAGGCCGATCGCCAGGGCGGCGAGCACCGCCGCGAGGAGGGCGAGCAGGGCCACGACGGCGGGCACCCGGCCCGCCAGCGCCGATCCGGGCAGCACCGGGCCGTCGAGCCCCGTCGAGAGCCGGACCGACGGGAACTCCGATGCCGGTGGCAGCCCCGCCGCGAGCAGCGGGTCGACCTCTGCCAGCTCCCGCTCCAGCGAGGCCCGCAGCGCCACGAGGTCGACCTCCACCTCGGCGCCGGGATCGTCGGTGAGGCGTCGGTGCACCTGCACGGCCACCGGGCTCAGGGCCGTCGCGAATGCCGGCGATGCGGCGCTGGCCGCCACCGCGCGGCCGACGGCCGCCTCGATCACCGGCGTCGGCGTCGCGGGAGGAACCCGGTCGCGGGCGAGCGCGGAGAACCGCTGGGTCATCGCGGCCTGTCCCGGTGTCGAGCCGAGCGACGCCACCACGTCGTCGGCGAAGCGGTCCTCGTCGAGCAGATCGCGGCCCGCGGTCCAGAGGAGCGCGGCCGCCAGGGCCGCCACGACCGCGAGGATGGCGGCGGTCGTCACGGCGGCCCCCCTCACCCGGCGGGCTCCTCGCGCTCGGGGGGCGGCCGACGGCCGTCGAGGACCTCGAGGAACGCCTCCTCGTCGATCACGGGCACCTTCAGCGACTCGGCCTTCTGCAGTTTCGAGCCGGGGTCGGCCCCGGCGACCACGAACGAGGTCGACCTGCTCACCGATCCCGTCACCTTGCCACCGGCACCGACGACGGCGCGCTTGGCGTCGTCGCGCGAGAAGGCCGCGAGCCCGCCGGTGATGACGACCGAGAGCCCGGTGAGCGGCCCGTCCACCGGGCCTGCCGGACCCTCGGACACGACCGTCAGGCCGGCGGCGCGCAGGCGCTCGAGCAGCTCGCGGTTGGCGGGCGAGGACAGGAACTCCATCACCGACTCCGCCACCACGGGCCCCACGCCCTCGGCCTGCGCCAGGGCCTCCGCGTCGGCCTCGAGCAGGGCGTCGAGGGAGGGGGCGACGGCGACGAGCGCCTCGGCCGTCACGTCGCCGACGTGGCGGATGCCGAGCCCGTAGAGCGCCCGCGACCACGCGCGCGTCTTGGAGGCCTCGATCGCGGCCAGGAGGTTGTCGACCGAGACGTCCTTGAAGCCCTCCATGGCGATCAGCCGGTCGCGGTGCAGGTGGAGGTCGTAGATGTCGGCGAAGCTCGTGACGAGGCCCTCGTCGAAGAAGCGCTGGATCGTCTTCTCCCCGAGGCCCTCGATGTCCATCGCCCCACGCGAGGCGAAGTGGAAGAGCCCCTGCTGGATCTGGGCGGGGCACGAGCGGTTCGGGCAGCGGATCTGGACCTCGCCCTCGGGCTGGACGACGGGGGTGTCGCAGGCGGGGCAGCGGTCGGGCATCGACCAGGGGCGCTCGTCGCCGGTGCGCTCCTGGGTCAGCGGGCCGACCACCTGGGGGATGACGTCGCCGGCGCGCTGCACGATGACGCGGTCGCCCACCATGAGGCCCTTGCGGGCGACGTCCTCCTGGTTGTGGAGGGTCGCGAGCTTCACGGTCGCCCCGCCCACGGACACCGGCTCGAGCACGGCGAACGGGACCAGCGCGCCGGTGCGCCCGACGCTGACCATGATGTCGTTGAGCGTCGTGATCGCCGTCGTCGGCGCGAACTTGTAGGCGATCGCCCAGCGCGGCGCGCGGCCGACCGCGCCGAGCCGGTCCTGGACGCCGACGTCGTAGATATTCACCACCGCGCCGTCGATGTCGTAGTCCACCGAACCGCGGCGCGCCTCCCACCCCTCGCACTCGGCCTGCACCTCGTCGATCGTCCCCACCACGCGGATCTCCGGATTGACCCGGAGCCCCGCCGCCCGCAGCCACTCGAGGGCCTCCGACTGGGAGCGCACCACGAGGCCCTCGGTGTAGCCGACGCCGTAGCACCAGATCGAGAGGGGGCGATCGGCGGTGGCTGCCGGGTCCATCTGGCGCAGGCTCCCGGCGGCCGAGTTGCGCGGGTTGGCGAAGGTCGGCAGGCCCGCCTCGGCACGGGTGGCGTTCAGCTCGGCGAAGGCGGCGAGTGGCAGGTAGACCTCGCCGCGCACCTCCACCACGGCAGGTGGCGGCTGCCCGCCGGGCAGCCGCAGGCGCTGGGGGATCGCGCGGATCGTCCGCAGGTTGGCCGTGACGTCCTCCCCCATCACGCCGTCGCCGCGGGTCGCGCCCTGCACGAAGAGCCCGTCCTCGTAGATCAGCGAGATCGCGAGCCCGTCGATCTTCGGCTCGACGACGAACTCGATCTCGCGCTCGCCGAGGCCCTCCTGCTCCATCACCGTGCGGACCCGGCGGTGCCAGGCGACCAGCTCGTCGCGCCCCCGGGCGTTGGCGAGGCTGAGCATCGGCCGGCGATGGGTGACGGGGGCGAACCGCTCCGAGGGGGCGGCGCCGACCCGCTGGGTCGGCGAGTCGGGGGTGCGCAGCGCGGGGT
>JAEMRL010000183.1 GCA_016463385.1 Thermoleophilia bacterium | reverse complement strand
CGACAAGGCCGAGGTGCGGCCGGGGCGCAAGATGGGCCACGTGACGGCGCTGGCGGGCGACCCGGCCGCGGCGCTGGCGATCGCCCGTCGCGCGGCGGCGGCGGTGGCGCTGTGAGCACCTCCGCGCCCCTGCCGCTCGTGGGCATCGTGATGGGCAGCGACAGCGACCTGCCGGTGATGCAGGGCGCCGCCGACGCGCTCACCGAGCTCGGGGTGGCGCACGAGGTGCGCGTGGTCTCGGCCCACCGCACCCCCCACGACATGATCGCCTACGGCGGCGAGGCCGCCGACCGGGGGCTGCGCGTGATCGTCGCCGGCGCCGGCGGGGCCGCCCACCTGCCCGGGATGCTCGCCGCCGTGACGACCCTCCCCGTGATCGGTGTGCCGGTGCGCAGCTCGTCCCTGCAGGGCCTCGACTCGCTGCTGTCGATCGTCCAGATGCCGAAGGGCGTGCCGGTGGCGACGGTGGCGATCGACGGGGGGCGCAACGCAGGACTGCTCGCGGCGCAGATCCTGGCGCTCGCCGACGCCGAGCTGGGTCACCGGATCGCGGCGGTGCGGGCCGAGATGGCCGAGGCCGCCCGGGCCGCCGACGGACGGGTGAGCGGAACGTGACCGGGCGGCGGCGAGGCGCGCTCCTCACCGCCGCGATTCTGGCCGTGCTCACGCCCTCCGCCGGCGCCGCGACACTCGCCGGCACCGTTGTCGGCGGCCCGCTCCCCGGACCGCGCGCCGGGGTCGCCGTAGTGCGCGTCGTCGATCTGAGGACCCTCGAGATCGCCGCGACCGACGCCGCCTCGGCGCGCGGAGCATGGTCGGCCGGCGGCATCCCGGCCGGCACCTACTCCGCCCTCACGTCGGTGGTCCGCACGACCGGGAGGGTGACTCAGGCGGTCTCGGCCCCCGTGCGCGCCCGCGCAAAGGGGCGGGTCGCCGTCAGGACCTCCCTGAAGCGGACACGGGCGCCGCGCCCGGCCATCCGGCGGATCAGACGGCCTGCGGAGACGCGGGCCGTCTCCCACGCCTCGCCCGTGCCGACGGTGATCGTGCGCGAGTTCGCGGGATCAGGCGCCTCCCCGGGGCTGGGCCGCGGCCTCGCCACGATGCTGATCACCGATCTGGGCGACGGCGACGAGCGCTGCACGATCCGCCAGAAGGAGGGCATCCGCGAGGACCTGATCGCCCGGGAGGTCGCCCTCCAGAACAGCGGCTTCATCGCGCCGGGAAGCCGCATCACCCCGCGCCCCATCCGCGAGACGCTGATCGTGCGCGGGTCGGTCGGCACGACAGCCGACTCGATCACCTGGAACATCCAGCTCGTGGACGCCGCGACCGGCTCGGTCGTCGGCGGCGACCAGGGCAGCGCGCGCGGCGCGACCGGGATCCTGCGCGAGGCCCCGAGGCAGATCGCCGAGAACCTGCTCACCCAGATCTGCAGCGGGCGCTACGACGTGGCGCTGACCCTGCGGACCGACTCCACCTTCGTGAGCCACATCGCCTCGGGCACCGTCTCGGCGGTCCTCACTGCCACCGGCACGAGGTCGGCGTCGGGAGCGCCCCCGACGCGCTTCACCGGGAGCGGGCCGCTCGGCTACGAGAACCTCTCGTTCATCCCGACCAACGAATGCGCCCTGTCGGGCCCTGTGGGTCATCCGGGATCGTGGTCGGTCGTGCTCGAGGTCACCGCCGCCGCGCGCGTGCGCGTGACGTGGGACCCGGAGGCGTCCGGCGGCCCGCCCCGCGGCACCGCGACGATCACCTGTCCGGGGATCCCGCCCGTGTCCGTGCCCGGGACCGCCGGCCCAGTCCTGATCACCCCGGCTCCGATGACGTTCGATCTGCCCATCGAGGGCGGCCAGCAGACGATCGCGGGCGGCCTCCAGAGCGGCGCCCAGGGCTGGGCGCACTCGGGCACCATCACGGTCACCCGGATCCCGGAGTAGAGATCCGGGCCGCGACAGGGACCGTGGGGCCCCGCGTCGAACCCTCCCCCGGGCCGGAGGGCTCAAGGTCCGGGGCCATCCTGCCGATGCCGGCGCCATGGCCGGCATCGCACGACGAGGAGATCAGGTGGACGAGCGCACGCGGACCCGGCAGCCACGACGGCTGGAGATGATCGGCGCCTGCCTGCTCGGGGTCGCGCTCTTCGCGGTCCCCTTCGCGATCGACCTGGCCCGCTCGGTCTAGGAGCCGGGGGCGCGACGCGCCGGTCGCGGCCTTCGAGGTCGCCTGGCCGGACCGCGACCACGGCGGGGCGGGCCGGCCGGTCACCCGGCGGCCCGCCCCCGTCGCCTGCGGTGCTCAGACGGTCGGCTTGCCGATCGCCGCGCCCTTGCGGGCGTTGAAGGCCTCGAGCATCTGCTCGATGGTGCTGTCCTTGGCCGCGTCGACGAGCGCCTTGTACTTCTCGTTCAGCGTCGCCCGCTGCTCGCGGTAGAGGATGCCGAGCTTGAACCCGCCCTTCAGGGCGAGGTCGAAGGCGGCGACCTTGTCGGCGGCGTCGTGGTCGGGGGAGACGTCGGTGACGAGCTCCTTCCACTCCTCCTGGTGGTTGTTGAACACCACGCAGGGCGACATCGCGTCGATGTAGCTGAAGCCCTTGTGCTCCATCGCCTGGACGATCAGCTCGGTCAGGAGCTTGGTGTTGAACGACGCGCCGCGGGCCACGAACGAGGCCCCCGAGGCGACGGCGAAGGCGAGCGTGTTGAGCGGCGTCTCCAGGTTGCCCCACGGCGTGGAGGGCGCCTTCTGGTCGGTGAGCGACGTCGGCGAGACCTGGCCCTTGGTGAGGCCGTAGATCTCGTTGTCCATCACCAGGTAGGTGATGTCGATGTTGCGGCGCGCGGCGTGCGGGAAGTGGCCCGCGCCGATGGCGAACCCGTCCCCGTCGCCGCCGACGGCGATGACGTTGAGGTCGGGGTTGGCCAGCTTGACGCCCATCGCGACGGGCAGCGGGCGGCCGTGCAGGCTGTGGAAGCCGTAGGTCGACACGAAGCCCGGCAGGCGGCTGGAGCAGCCGATGCCCGAGACGACGACGGTCTTGGCGGGGTCGAGGTCGAGCTCGGCGAACGCCCGGTAGAGCGAGGCGAGGACGCCGAAGTCACCGCAACCCGGGCACCAGATCGGCTTCAGGTCCGACTTGTAGTCGGTGGGCTTGCGCTTGGTGACGGGAGCGGTGCTCAACTGGGGACCCTTTCCATGATGACGTCGAGGACGTCGTCGGCGGTGAACGGAAGGCCGTCGCACTTGGCGTGGCTCTCGACCTGCAGGCCGCACTCGCCGCGCACGAGGCGCGCCAGCTGGCCCGTGAAGTTGACCTCGGGGATCACGATGCGCTTCGCGTTGGCGGTGAAGTGCGCCACCTGGTCGGCCGGGAACGGCCCGAGCACGCGCGGGTAGAAGGCGCCGACCGAGGCGCCCTCGGCCTTCGCCAGCGCGACCGCCTCGCGGACGGCGCCGTAGGTGGAGCCGAAGCCGATCACCGCGATCTCCGGCTGCGCGTCGCCGTAGAGCTCGTGGCGGACCAGGTCGGTCTTGAGCGGGTCGAGCTTGGCCCACCGCTTGGTCTGCATCGCCACGTGGTTCTCGGGCGTGTAGGCCGGGTGGCCGAGCTCGTCGTGCTCGATGCCGGTGGAGACGTAGCGGCCGTTCAGCTCGCCCGGGATGCCCATCGGGGAGATGGAGTCCTGGGTCAGCTCGTAGCGCTTGTACTCGCCGTCGGCGACCGAGGCCGCCGTCTTGCGCTCCCAGAGCTCGAGGTCGCTGGTGTCCGGCTTGTGGATGACCTCCATCCGGGTCGCCAGGCCCTGGTCGGTGAGCAGGATCACCGGCACCTGGTAGCGCTCGGAGTAGTTGAAGGCGTCGATCGTGGCCCAGAAGCAGTCCTCCACGGTGATCGGCGCGATCACGACGCGGGGGGCCTCGCCGTGGCCGCCGTAGAGGGCGTGCTGCAGGTCGGACTGCTCGGTCTTGGTCGGCAGGCCGGTGGAGGGGCCGCCGCGCTGGGCGTCGATGACGACGCACGGGATCTCGGCCGTACCCGAGTAGCCGAGCATCTCGGTCATCAGGGAGAGGCCGGGGCCGGAGGTCGCGGTCATCGACTTGGCGCCCGCGTAGCTGGCGCCGAGCACGGCCGAGATCGAGGCGATCTCGTCCTCGCACTGGATCGTGATGCCGCCGACCTGGGGCAGCTTGGCCGACAGCCACTCGAGGATGTCGGAGGCCGGGGTGATCGGGTAGCCGGCGAAGAACTCGAGGCCGGCCGCGACGGCGCCGGCGGCGATCGCCTGGTTGCCCGACAGGAGGATGCGGTCCGCCTCCACCTCGACGGCCTTGGTGATCTCGAGCGAGCCCTTGAGGTCGCCGCTCTCGTCACCGCCGGCGCGCAGCGCCGCGATGTTGGCGTCGGCCACGCCCTGCTTGTGGGCGTAGCGGCGGAGCACCAGCTCCTCGATCGGGGTCGTGTCGAAGGAGATGACCCCCGAGACGGCACCGACGGCCACCATGTTCTTGGCGCGCAGCGAGCCGCCGATCTCCTTGGCGAGCTTCTCCATGCGCACCGGGCGGGCGCGCGAGGCGTACTCGTCGGGGATCTCCACGGCGGTCTCGTCGTAGAGGATCACCCCGTCGGAGGCCAGGGAGTCCCAGTGCAGGTCCCACGCCTCCTGGTTGAAGCAGACCAGCAGGTCCACCCACTTGCCGTGGCTGTAGATCTGGTCCTCGCCCATGCGCACCTGGTACATGCACGGGCCGCCCTTGATCTCGGCCGGGTAGGTGCGGAACGTCTGGGTCCAGTACCCGCCGCGCGCCGCGGCCTGGGTGAGGATGTCCCCCGAGGAGATGACCCCCTCACCGGACTCCCCGGCAAGCCGGATCACCACGCTCTTTCGTGCCAAGTTCGCCTCCCGCTCGCGTCGCGAGCCGCGAGAGACCCCCGGCCCGCGTGGGACCCAGCGTCGATGCACGGTCTCGCCCCCATGTGCGGCCGCGGCAGGGCGGGTGGCCCCGGCACGCGGACGTCGCGCGATGTTATCGGCAGGCCGACCCGCCGGGCAAGATTCCTCACGATGTCGTCACCCTCGCCGCCCGCACCGCCGCCCTCGCCCGCCGGCGACGGCGCGCGCAGCCGCGCCCGGGCCGAGCTGCTCTGGTACATGCGCCACGCCGACGCCCTGGCGCGCTGGCCGGTGATCGCCGAGCCGTGGGCGCAACGGATCGAGCGCCGGCGCCTGGAGCGCACCGGCGAGGACATCACCGCCGCCACGTTCTCGATGGGCGGCCGCTGAGGCGCCGCCCGGGGCTCAGGCCGGGGGCCAGCGCTCCTCGGGGGGGCGGTCGGCGTTCGGCAGGGCCATCCGGCCCGCGGCGGGATCGGCCGCCTCGTAGGGGCGGATGACCGGCGCCCGCCAGGCCTCGTAGGTGGCGCAGGCGGCGTCGGCGTCGCCGGGGCTCTGGGCGATCGCGAGCGCGAGGGCGTGCGCGTCGCCCAGCCCGAGGGCGGCGCCCACACCCGTCTCCGGACCGAAGAAGTGGGCGGCGTCGCCGATCAGCACCACCCCCGGCCGCCACCAGGTGTCGGCGCGCAGCACGGCGGGCTCCTGGTAGAGGAGCTGGTCGGTCGAGGCCTTCCG
>JAEMRL010000182.1 GCA_016463385.1 Thermoleophilia bacterium | reverse complement strand
ACGTCTTCCGCGCGCTCAATCCGGACCTCCCCGAGGACGTCTGCAATCCCGACCGGCATGGGAGCCGGATCGCGATCGGCGGCGACCCGCACGCGCTCGTCGCGACCGAGCAGGCCTGATGGCGCCCCTCGAGGTGGTGACGCCACCGGCGCGATCGCGGCCGGCGATCACCATGGTCCCGCCGCGCGCCCGGCGCGCGGCGCTCGATCACGCCGCCACCCTCTCGCGCCTCGGCGGCCTCATTGGCCGTGACGTGGTCGTGCAGCTGCGACCCGGCGGCCCCGGCGATCAGATCCGCATCACGACCCGGGGCGTTCTCCTCGGCCCTCCGGTCGCCCGGCTCGGGGTGATCTGGGCCCTCGGCGGGCACGAGGCGCCCGCGGACGCCGTGATCCTCGACTCCGGAGCGTGGCTGACGGTGCCCGAGGACGGCTTCCTGCACGGCGAGTGGTGGGCGGGAGGCGACGCCACCGTTCTCTGGGCTCCGCCGCGGCTCACGATCACCTCCGCCGACTCGGTCGTCCACGTGACGGTCATCGACGGCGCCGATCGCGCATCGGGCGGGAGGTGGCCCGATGACGTCGACGACGGAGACGCCGCCTGAGACCCCGGACACGGCTCCGGGGAGCGGCTCGCGCCCGTCGCTGACGCGCCGGGCCCTGCTGCGGCGCGCCGGTCTCGGGGCGGCGGCGGTGCTCGTGGTCGGCGCCGGCGCGACCGGGTACCGGGCGTACGACAACGGCGTCTTCAGCGCGGGCTCGGGGGTCGCCTACGACCCGTGGCGGAGCTGGCGGGAGCACCGGGGAACCCCGCTGGGCATGGTCGCGGCCGCGATCCTGGCCGCCAACGCGCACAACGCCCAGGCGTGGATCTTCCGCGTGTCCGACGCGCGCATCGACCTCTACGCCGACCGCACGCGCGGCACCGGCGCGCTCGACCCCTTCCGCCGGGAGATGCTCGTGAGCCTGGGCTGCGCGATCGAGAACTGCGTGATCGCCGGCGACGAGGGTGGCCTGGAGAGCACCGTGACCCTGCGGCCCGACTCCGCCCGGCCCCTGCACGTCGCCCGCCTCGACCTCCGGCGTGCCGCACCCGCGACACCGGAGCTCTACGCGCAGATCCCGGAGCGCCACAGCAGCCGGGACGCCTTCGCGGCCGGACGCGCGGTCCCGGACGGCGCGCTGCGCTCGATGGCGGCGCTCGGCGAGGGGGACCTCGACGACGTGCGCGTGGTGTGGTTCGCGGACGACGCCGGACGGCGACGGGTGGGCGACCTCATGGCCGGCGCCACGGAAGCGGTCGTCGCCGACCACGACCAGGCACGCGAGAACGACGTCTGGTTCCGCCAGGACTGGGACGAGGTGGAGCGGCTGCGCGACGGCCTCACGATCGACGCCTCCGGGCTCTCCGATCTGGTCGCCGCGCTCGCGAAGGTGCTGCCGGCGCAGTCCGACGCGTCGCTCGACGCCGCCTGGGTGACCGGCATGCGCGAGCGGCAGATCGGCACCGCGGCGGCCTTCGGCATCCTCACCGTCGCCGACGCGGGCGACGACGTCCAGCGCCTCCGGGGAGGGCGCCTGCTGCAGAGGATCCACCTCTGGGCGACCCGCGAGGGCATCGCGCTGCAACACATGAACCAGATGACCGAACGGGCGGACCGCGAGCGCGAGCTGGGCATCGCCCCGCGGTTCACCGACGCCCTCGGCACCCTCGTCCCAGCCGGCCGCGAGGCGCTCGTCGCCTTCCGGGTGGGGTACGCGGTGGACGCCCCCGTGGCCAGTCCCCGGCGGGCGCTCGAGAGCGTGGTGCCGGCATGACGGGCCCCGGGGCGGTGACCTCCGCCGCGCGCATGGAGGGCGGCTTCAAGATCTACGGCAGCGGGGACGCCGAGGTGCGGGCCCTCCCAGTCCGGAGGGCGGCGCGGCCGGACATCCTCGCGGCGATCCAGAGTGAGTGACGCGCCGGAAGCCCTCACCGGGGAGGGACGGCCCGTGAGGTCCGGCCCGCCCCGCCCCCCGGCGCGCCTTCTGAAGGCGATCGCGCCCCTGATCCTGACCGGCGGGATCCTGCTGATCCCGCGTCCGGACGAGGTGCAGGCCGAGGGCTGGACCGTCTTCGCGATCTTCGCGGGGACCATCCTCGCGCTTATCCTGCGCCCGCTTCCCCTGGGCGCGATCGCCCTCATCAGCCTGACGGCCACGATGCTCTCGCAGGCCGTGGAACCCGACGTCGCACTGGGGGGCTTCGGCAACCCGACGATCTGGCTGATCGTCTGCGCCTTCTTCATCGCCAAGGGCTTCGCCGTGACGGGACTCGGGACGCGCATCGCGCTGGGGTTCGTCCGCCTCCTGGGCCGGCGCTCGCTCGGCCTCGGATACGGGATGGCGCTCACCGACGTGGTGCTGGCGCCGGCGACCCCGAGCAACACGGCGCGCGCCGGCGGCGTCCTCTTCCCCATCGTGCGATCGCTCAGCACGCTGAGCGGATCAGAGCCGGACGACGGGACGCGCCGCCGGCTCGGCGCCTACCTGACCCTGTCGTCGTTCCACGTCAACGCGGTCACCAGCGCGATGTTCGCGACGGCGATGGCGGCGAACCCGGTCATCCAGCAGCTGGCCGGCGACCAGGGGGTGTCGCTGTCGTGGGCGAAGTGGGCCCTGGCGGCGAGCGTCCCGGGCATCGTGAGCCTCATCGTCGTACCGCTGCTGCTGTACCGGGTCTTCCCGCCGGGGCTGCGCGACACGCCGGAGGCCCCGCGCGAGGCGACCCGGCGCCTCGCCGAACTCGGGCCGGTGGCGCGCGCCGAGAAGCTGATGATCGCCACGGTGGTGCTGCTCCTGCTGCTCTGGTCGCTGGGAGACCAGGTGCTCGGCGTCTCCCCCACGGTGAGCGCGTTCGTCGGGGTGTGCGTGCTGCTGATCGCAGGCGTCCTCTCATGGGACGACCTGCTGGCCGAGCGTGCCGCCTGGGACACCCTGGTGTGGTTCGCCGTCCTGATCATGCTGGCCGGGCAACTCCAGGAACTCGGCTTCATCGGCTGGTTCAGCGGCCAGATCGCATCGGGCGTGGACGGGATGTCCTGGCAGGTCGCCTTCGTGATCCTGACGCTCGTCTACTTCGCGGCGCACTACCTGTTCGCCAGCAACACCGCCCACGTCACCGCGATGTACGCGGCGTTCCTGACGACGGCCATCGCCGTCGGCGCGCCGCCGGAGCTCGCCGCGCTCGTCCTGGCCTTCGAGAGCTCGCTGTTCGCGTCGCTGACCCACTACGCGACCGGCCCCGCGCCGGTGCTGTTCGGGGCGGGCTACGTGACCCTCGGCGAGTGGTGGCGCATGGGAGCCCTGATCGGCGCGGTGAACGTGGCGATCTGGATGGTCGTGGGCGGCGCCTGGTTCCGGCTGCTCGGATTCTGGTGAGTCCGTGGTACGGTCGTGCCGAGCGTCGCCCGGCTCCGGCCGGAGCGACATCGTCGCCCGAGACCCCGGTGGCGTCCATTGATCGGACGCGAGGTGGAGCGATGGCGACGACGGCGCACTACGGCACCCGTGACGGGGAGAGCCGCCGAGATGGGGATGCCCGCATCGCGCTGGGCGACAACCGGCTCGTGATCGCAGGGCATCCGGACGACGACGCGCCCTCGGCGATCGTGGCCGCCGGGCTCGCGTTCGCGCATCGGCGGCGGTCGACGGTCGTGGTGCTCGACCTCGACCGGCGCGCCTTCATCATCGCCCCCGGCGTCGCACCGGACCAGGGGGTGATCGCCCTGGCGGGCGAGCTCGACATCGCGAGCTCCCCGATGTTCGTGGGCGCCATCTCGGTCGCGCTGCATCATCGCCCGTGGCTCGTGCTGCTGGACGTGCGGAGCCTGGCGTCGATCGACGCCCGGGGCGCGGGGACCGTCGCCACGGCGGCGGCGCGGGTCCGCGACTGGGGCGGGTCGCTCGTCGTGCGCGGCGCGCTCCCCCCCGTGGAGCGCGTGCTTGATCTCTGCGGCCTCAGCCACCTGATGGGGCCCGAGGGAACGCGGCCCCTGCCCCCGCCGCCGCGGCGTCGCGTCGCCGCGCCTGAGGCGGTGGCGGCATGACCACCGCGACGCGTCATCCCGGAACGGCGATCCGCCGGCCCGTGCTGCACGAGCCGGCGCGCGCCCCCGGCGAGGCGGCGCCGGCGGCGCGGGGCCATGCGCCCCCCGTCGACGCGGTGGGGGACGAGCCGCCCGCCCTCGTCTTCTTCGACGGCCTCGCCGACGCCCGGGAGCTCGCCGCCTGGGGGGCGTGGAGGCGGGACCGGGACTGAAGCGGCGAGCCGGCGACACCGTCCGGCTTATCCGCGATGTCACGGCCGCAGCCGAGGCCGCCCCTAGAGTGATTCCCCGTGGTCACAGGGGTGGACTCGCGCTACGAGGCGGCCGATGGGGAGGGGATGCCCCCCGTCGCGACGCCCCGACGCGAGGTCCGGTCCACCCGGGTGGGTGACGGCGACCGGGCGACGACGGTCCACGTCGCGGTCTATCCCCGCGCCCTGGTGAGCGCGACGGTGGTCGCGCTCCCGGCCCCGGAACCGCTGCACGCCTGGTGCACGCGCTCGGGGATCGGCGACGCGCTGGTGGGCGGTTTCTTCGTGACCCCGGCCGGCCCCGCACTCGGCGAGGTCTGGCGCGACGGGCAGCGGATGCCCACGGCGCCCTTCGACCCGCTCTTCGCCCACGCCCGGGCGTGCCTGCACGTGGAGGGCGAGCGGCTGGCGATCGCCCCGCTGGCGGCGCTGCCGCCCTCGCCGGCCGGTGACCTGCTGCAGGCGGGCCCGGCGCTCGTGTCCGGCGGGCGGCCGATCGTGCGCGAGGGGGAGGACCGCGAGGGCTTCTCGGCGGGCAACGCCCAGTTCGACTCCGACATCACCGCCGGGCGCCACCCGCGCGCGGCGATCGGCCACGACGACACCCGGCTGCTGGCGGTCGCCACCGAGGGCCGCGCCCCGGGGGAGGCCGGCCTGACGCTTCCCGAGCTCGCCGAGCTGATGGCGGCGCTCGGCGCGCACGAGGCGATCAACCTCGACGGCGGCGGCTCGACGACCCTGGTGGTCGGCGGACGACTGGTGAACCGGCCGCGCGAGGCGGACGGCCGCGAGATCCCCGGCGGGCGGCCGCTGCTCACCGCGGTCGCGTTCGTCGACCGGATTCAGGCTCAGCCTCCGGCGGCCTCCGCGTAGACGTCGGCCACCGCGTGGGCGAGGCTCTCCCAGGAGAAGCGCTCGCGGGCACGGTGGCGGCCGTTCGCCCCCCGGAGCGCCCTCTCGGCGGGATCGGACGCGGCGGCGACCAGGGCCTCGGCCAGGGCCGTCTCGTCGTCGGGGGCGACGAGCCAGCCGCAGCGATCGGGTGAGGACGGATCGTCGTCGATGTAGGTCGGGGGAGCCGCGGCGCGGCAGGCGATGACCGGCAGCCCCATGGCCATCGCCTCCACGTAGACCTGCCCGAAGCGCTCGGCCACCGACGGGACGGCGAGGACGTCGCCGCAGGCGAGCACCTCGGCGAGCTCGTCGTGCGAGCGCCAGCCCGCGAAGAAGACCTCCTCGCCCCAGGGCGAGCGGGCGGCCGCGTCGGCCGGGTGCTCGCCCTCCCACTCCCCCGC
>JAEMRL010000004.1 GCA_016463385.1 Thermoleophilia bacterium | reverse complement strand
GTCCAGCGACATCCCGTCGGCCACCCGCTTGACCTCCTCGGCCAGGCGCGCGACCTCCGTTGAGGCACGGCCGGTCTCGCCGGCCGCCGCGGCGACCTCCTGGGAGGCTGCGGCGATCGTCTCGAGGGCGACGTTGGTGCTGTTGACGGCCTCGTTGATCGCGGCGAAGCGCTGCTGCACCGTCGAGGTCGAGTCGCCGAGGGCGGAGACCTGCTCCTCGGCGCCCACGCCCGCGGCGCGGACGTCGGCGATCGAGCGCTGCATCACGGTGACCGCGGCGTTGGCCTGGCCGAGGCTGGCCTGCGTGCTCTCGGCGAGGCGGCGCACCTCGTCGGCCACCACGGCGAACCCGCGGCCGGCGTCGCCGGCACGGGCAGCCTCGATGGCGGCGTTCAGGGCGAGCAGGTTGATCTGGTCGGCCGTCTTCTTCAGGACGTCGGTGATGCTGTCGATCTCGCCGGAGCTCGTCTCGAGGGAGGTCGCCGCCTCGGTCAGCTGGTCGGTGGCGCCGCCGACCTTGCGCACGGCCGACTCGGCCTCGCTGACGGCGGTGAGGCCCTCTCCGGCGGTGTTGCTCGTGGTGGCCGAGAGCTGCGCGGCCCCGCTGACCTCCTCGGCGACCTGGACGGCCGTGGCCGTCATCTCCTCGACCGATGCCGAGGCCTGCTCCGCGGCCGCGGCGAGCTGGCCGGCCAGGTCGTTGAGCTCGGCCTGGGCGACGCGCTGCGCCTCCTGCGCCTCGCGCGCCTCGGAGAGGGCGTTGTCGGCCCGGTCCTGGCGTGAGTTCATGAAGGTCACGCAGACGACGCCCTCGTCGAAGGCGAGCAGCTTGTCGAGCGCGTGGATGTAGGAGGCCGCCTTCTCGGGGGCGATCAGCGGCGCGACGGCAACCGGCTCGGTGCCCTCGGGGGCGCCGACCGGGACCTCGGGCTCGGGGGCGATCGTCGCCTCGAGGACGATGTCGATCCACACCTGGCGGATGGCCTGCACCTGCGCCGTGTAGGCGTCGACCGGCAGGTCGATCCGGTCGTGGACGCCGGCGATCACCTCGCGGGCGGCGATGTGCGACGGCTCGAGGCGCGTCGTGGCCATGTCGAGCACGTACTGCTTGAGCGTGCTCTCCAGTCGCGACCGGTTCGAGTGCTTGCCGATCAGCTCGCCGAGGCCGGGGATCAGGTCGACCCGGTCGTAGAACGCGCCCGCGATGCGGTCGACGTTCTCCCGGAGGAGGGGCGAGACCTCGCCGATCAGGCGGAACGTCTCCTCGTCGATGCCCAGCAGTCGCTTGCGGTCCTCGTGCGTGAACCAATCCGCCATCGGATCATCCCCCCAGCCCGGTTGTTTCCCGTTGACGGACGTAACATCGGTCCGCGTGCTGAGGTCTTCGGTACGCGCTGACGTCTCTTGAGGTCAGCGGTACAGGTCCCGGACGTAATCTCAAGAAACGCGAGGGTCGAGACGGGCCCCCGCGGCCGCAGCGCTCTAGCGGGGCGGCTCGCCCTCATAGGGGAGGCCCTCGACGGCCCAGGCGATGATGCCGCCCTCGATGTTCGCGACCTCGCCGTACTCGCCGGTGGCGGTGAGGTAGTCGGCCACCTGGCCGCTGCGGTTGCCGCTGCGGCAGAGGATCGCCAGGGGTCGATCGGTCGGCAGGTCGTCGATGTTCGCCAGCAGCTCGCTCATCGGGATCAGGGGGACGCCCTCGACCCGCGTCGCGTCGTGCTCGGACTGCTCGCGGACGTCGACGATC
Source organism: Thermoleophilia bacterium (assembly GCA_016463385.1). Classification (GTDB taxonomy): domain Bacteria; phylum Actinomycetota; class Thermoleophilia; order Miltoncostaeales; family Miltoncostaeaceae; genus Miltoncostaea. Next base: position 20,669 of record JAEMRL010000004.1, on the reverse strand, counting down.
GCGATGGCGCCCTCGGTCCAGAGGCGGTGCGCCTCGGCGACGCTGTACTCGATCACGCGAAGGTGCGGACGGCGCGGTACAGGGTGTCGCGCTGCACGGCGCGGCGGCCGGTGGCCTCGATCGCGCGGACCATCCGGTCGGTGTCGAGACGGAAGGCCGTCCCGGCGGCGCGCACGACGTTCTCCTCGATCATGATCGAGCCCATGTCGTCGCAGCCGAACTCGAGCGCGAGCTGGCCGATGCGCAGTCCCTGGGTGACCCACGACGACTGGAAGTGCGGGAAGTTGTCGAGGTAGAGACGGCTGACGGCGAGCATCATCAGGTAGTCGGCGGGGGTCGTGTGCGCGTGGTCGTCGCCGCGCGCGCTGCCGCCGCCCGACTGGTAGCTCCAGCAGACGAAGGCGCGAAAGCCCCCCGTCTCGTCCTGCACCTCGCGCAGCCGCCGCAGGTGCTCGATGCGGTCCTCGGGGGTGTCCACCGTGCCGTACATCATGGTCGCGGTGGTCGACATGCCGGCGCGGTGGGCGGCCTTCATCACGTCGAGCCACTCGTCGCTGGTCGTCTTGCGCGGCGCGATCACCTGGCGCACGCGGTCGACGAGGATCTCGGCGCCGCCGCCGGGCAGCGAGTCGTGGCCCACCGCGCGCAGGCGCGTGAGCGTCTCGTCGAGGGAGATCCTCGAGACGTGGCTGATGTGGAGGATCTCCGAGGGCGACAGGGCGTGGAGGTGGATCGGGTAGCGCGCCTTGATGTCGCTGAACAGGTCCTCGTACCACTCGATCCGCAGGTTCGGGTGGTGGCCCCCCTGCAGCAGCAGCGCCGTGCCTCCGAGGTCGAGCGTCTCCTCGATCTTGCGGAAGATCACCGACTTGGGGAGGACGTACCCCTCGGGGTCCATCGGGCGCCGGTAGAAGGCGCAGAAGTCGCAGTCGGTGATGCAGAAGTTGGTGTAGTTGACGTTGCGGTCGATCACGAACGTCACCACGCCGGGGTCGCTCGTGGCGTCGCGCCGGCGCCCGGCGGCCTGCCCCACCGACACCAGGTCGCGCGAGGCGAGCAGCGCGAGGGCGTCCTCGTCGGAGAGCCTGCCCCCGGCGTCGAGCGCCTCGATGATCTCCTGCGTGCGTGCCGGTGCGAGTGTGGCCATCAGACGATTCTACGCGGCGTGGGCGGCGAGGCGCGGGACGACGTCGAGCTCGCCACAGGCGCGGGCCTGCTCGAGGAACGTCTCGAGGCCACGGCGCTCGGCCGGGCCGAACTCGTAGCGCAGCCGCCGCAGGTACGGCCGGATGAACTCCGCCGGAAAGGGGAAGCGGGCGGCCGCGGCGGCGACCACGGCCTCCGGGTCGGCCAGGTAGGCCGTGCGCGCCTCCGACAGCAGCGCGGCGAACGCCGCGAGCGCCTCGGCGCGCTCACGCGCTACCGCGGCGCCCGCCGCCCACACCGCGAACACCATGGGCTGCCCGGTGCGCTCGCGCCACAGCCCGCCCAGGTCGGTGCGGAAGGGGGCGAACGGGTCGCGCAGGCCGCAGAGGGCCTCGTCGCCGATCAGCAGGACCCCGTCGACCGTCTCGAGGGCCTCGGCGGGCGCCGTGGCGAGGGTCGTGAACGGCGCCGCCGCCGGCCCGAGCAGCACCCGCAGCAGCGCCACCGAGGTCTCGCTGTGGGGCGTCACGGCGACCGTGCTCACCTCGTCGAATGGCACCCGCGAGAAGAGCTGGATCGAATCGACCGCCCCGCCCGCGGTGATCGAGGCCACCGGCACCAGGCTCAGGCGGTCGGCGTTGCGCGCGTAGGCGATGCTCGACATCGCCGACACGTCGAGGCGTCCCTCGATCAGGGCCCGGTTCAGCTCGGAGGGCACGCCGTCGGTGAAGGCCAGGGTGGGATCGGCCGCCCGCTCGAGGCCGTGGTAGATCGGATACATGTTGAGCGCCGAGATGCGCCCCACGCGCAGCAGCCTCACGCCCGCCTCACCGCCGCGCCGACTCCCGCGGCCAGGCGCTCGGGGTCGGCGGCGTCGCCCTCGGGGATGCGCCACTCGGTGGCCCCGAAGGCCACGGCGATCTGGCAGGCGGCGGCGCCCAGGCGGACCCAGTGGGGCCGCACCTCGACGCCGGCGGGCATCGCCAGGCGGCAGGCCGCGATGATCGTCAGGTCCTCGACGCCCCACGAGCCGGGCCGCTCGGGCCCGCTCTCGGCCGGCACCGGGCAGACGGCGCGGAGCATTCCGGTCTCCCGCGCGAGCGCTGCGAGCGCGGCGATCCGCGCGGCCACGGCGGCCGGGTCGTGCCCGGCCCCGTAGGCGACGGCCGCCTCGCTCGGGCGGCCCTCCGCGTGGGCGGCGCGGTGGTCGTCGATCGCGCCCTCGTCGTCGCCGTCGGCGAGCCGGTCGCCGGACGCCTCCCCGCGGGTCACCGTCACCCCGGCGCCCGGCGTGACGCCCGCTGCGCGTGCCGCGGCCAGCGGGTCGCCCGCGCGCAGCAGCGCCTCGATCTCGTCCCGCGAGGGCGCGCTCACGAGTACCGGTCCACGACGCCGTCGGCGATCTCGAGCAGGGCGGGGACATCGGCCCCGTCGGCGGGCGCCTCCTCGATGGCGGTGCGCGCCCGCGCCACGAAGGCGAGCGCGCGCTCGCGCGCGAGGCGGAGCCCCTCGTGGGCGGCGAGCCGGTCGCAGAGCGCGTCGAGGCCCGGCCCCTGGTGGGCGGCGGCCACCTCCTCGCGGAGGGCCGGCTCGATCTGCATGGCCAGGATCACCGGGAGGGTGACGGTGCCGTCGCAGAGGTCGGTGCCACGGCGCTTCCCGGTCACGGCGGGCGCGCCCGCCAGGTCGAGGATGTCGTCGAAGATCTGGAAGGCCATGCCGACGTTCTCGCCGAAGGCGGCCAGGCGGTCCTCGGCGTCGCGCCCGGCACCCCCGACCATGGCGCCGAGGCGGCAGGCCACCGAGAAGAGGGCGGCCGTCTTGCGCCGGCAGCGCGAGAGGTAGGCCTCCTCGGTGAGGTCGACGTCGAAGGCCGCCCGCTGCTGGTCCATCTCGCCCTGGGAGAGGTCGAGCGCCGCGGCGGCGAGTGAGCTGACCGCGCGCGGCGATCCGGTGCGGGTCAGCTCGCCGAACGCCCGCGCGAACAGGAAGTCGCCCGTGCTGACGGCGCGGTCGGCCCCGAGCGACTGGGCCACGGTGGGACGGCCGCGCCGCATGGTCGCCCCGTCGAGCAGGTCGTCGTGCACCAGGGTCGCCATGTGCACCAGCTCCACGGCGGCGCCGGCCGACAGCAGGTGGTCGCGCGCGGCGCCCTCCGCCCGTGCGGCCTGCGGGGCCGCGCAGAACACCAGCAGCGGCCGGACCCGCTTGCCGCCGGCAGACAGGGTGTCCGCGGCGGGGCGGACGACCTCCTCGGCGTGCCCGGCGACGGCGTCGCGCAGGCGCTGCTCGCAGAGCGCCAGCAGCGGGGTCATGGGCCGGACCAGCGGAGGCAGCGGGGCGGCCGACGTCACGCGGAGCGCCCGTGATGGAGCGCGATGATGCCGCCCGCCAGGCCCCGCCAGCGCACGTCCACCAGACCGGCGGCGGCCATGCGGGCCGCCAGCTCGGGGGGCTCGGGGAACCGGCGCACCGACGCCGGCAGGTACGAGTAGGCGGCCGAGTCGCGGCCGAGGAGCCGTCCCAGCTGGGGCACGAGGCGGCCGAACCAGAGGTCGTAGAACGGGCGCAGCCGTGCCGGGGTGGTGATCTCCAGGATCACGACGCGTCCCCCGGGGCGGACGACCCGGGCCATCTCGGCGATCCCGCGGTCGAGGTCGCTGACGTTGCGGATGCCGAAGGCGACCGTGGCGGCGTCGAAGGAGTCGTCCCCGAAGGGCAGCTCGAGCGCGTCGCCCTGGATGAACTCGACCGCCGCGCCGCGCTCGCCGGCCTTCACGCGCGCCCGGGCGAGCATCTCCTCGGCGAAGTCGAGGCCCACGACCGACCCCGACGCCGTGACGCGGTCGGCCAGCGCGAAGGCCAGGTCGCCGGTGCCGGTGCAGCAGTCGAGCGCACGGTCGCCGGCGGCGAGGTCGGCCGCCGCCGCGGCGGCACGGCGCCAGCGCCCGTCGAGGCCGGCGGTCATGGCGCGGTTGAGGCGGTCGTAGCGGGGGGCGATGCGGTCGAACATCTCGCGCACCTCGGCGGGCGGGAGGCGCCCCGGCGCCGAGCCGCTCACGCCGGCCGTCCGGGCGCCACGGCGGGGTCCTCGCCCCAGCGCGCCATCAGGTCGTGGGGCACGCCGAGGTGGTCGAGCGCCTTGGCCACCATGAAGTCGACCAGCTGGTCGACGCTGCGCGGGTGGTTGTAGAACCCGGGCATCGCCGGCATCACGATGGCGCCGGCGCGCGTGAGAGTGGCCATGTTCTCGAGGTGGATCAGGCTGAGGGGGGTCTCCCGGGGCATCACCACGAGCCGGCGCCGCTCCTTGAGCATGACGTCGGCGCAGCGGTGGATCAGGTTGCGCGCGGTGCCGTGCGCGATGCAGGCGAGGCTCGCGCCCGAGCACGGGGCGATCAGCGCGGCCGGCGCCAGGGATGATCCTGAGGCGAACGGCGCCGTCAGGTCGTTGAGGCCGAGCACCGTGACCGACCCGGGGCCGGTCGCGTAGCGCTCCACGAAGGTCGCGACCACCAAGGCCGGATCCTCCGGCGGGCGGGTGCCGGCCTCGAGGATCTCGTGACTGATGACGTGTGCGCCGGAGCCGCTGACGCACAGGCCCACGTCGCACCCGGCGTCGGTGAGGGCGCGGAGGGCGTGGCCGGCGTAGACGGCCCCACTCGCTCCGGTGACCCCGAGGAATACGCGCATCACGTCACGATCGTAGCGGCACGCCTGCGCGGTGAGGGCCGAACCGGCCGGGGCGCGTCGCCCCCGGCCGGCCGGATCTCATGCCCTACTTGTACGTGGTCCCGAGTCCGGCGAGGAAGGTGCCGATCTCGTCGTACTGCTGCGGGGTGAACGTGGTGAAGCTCGGCATCACGCCGCCCGGCGGGTCCTGGATGAACTCGCCCCAGTACTGCGGCGTCTGTCCCTGGCTCCCGAGGTTGGTGAGGTTCGGCCCCGGTCCCGGCGCCCCCACTCCGGCCACGTTGTGGCAGGCGGTACAGCCGTTGGCGAGGAAGAGATCCGCACCGGCCTGACCCTTCTCGTCCAGCCCGGTCAGGGGAAGGCCCTCGCTGCCGACGCCCTCGTTGGAGGAGGCGCCGAGGTGGGTCATGTAGGCGAGGAACGCGATCACGGCGATGCCGGTGAACAGCGCGATCGGCCGCTTCTGGATCCTGCGCTCCGGGCCCCGGTCGATGAACGGGGTCGCGATGAGCAGCACCATGAGGATGTTCGGGACGATGAACGTCGCCATGATGACCGGCATGAAGACGTTCTGGCCCTTGAAGATCTTCAGGAGCTCGAACAGGAAGAAGAAGTACCACTCGGGCCGCGGCACGAAGTCGGTGCTCGCCGGGTTGACGGGCTCGCCGATCTCGACGCGGTGCCAGATGGCCATGCCGATGACCAGGCCGATCGCGAGCGTCGCGATGAGCAGGTCCTTGTAGACCGCGTAGGGGAAGAAGGGCTTGCCCTCGAGCTTCGCCTGCGCGTAGTCGCGCTTGTAGTACTCCTGCTGACCGCGGTTCACGAGGCACCCTCGACCTTCTGGGGCTCGGGGGTGGCCGGCGCGACGGCCGGCACCTCACGACGCCCGTAGGGGAGTCGCTCGTTCTCAGCGGCCCGGCGGGCCTCCTCCTCGGCGCGCTCGACGGCCATGCGGCGCTTGCTGTACGGCGGCTCCGCGATGCCGAGCTTGCTGATGAGGAAGAGATGGAGACCGATGAAGGTCGCCATCCCGCCCGGTATCACGAGCATATGGATGGAATAGAACCGCGAGAGCGTCTCTGGCCCGAACTCGGGGCCGGCGCGGAGGATGTCGGCGATGTACGGGCCGATGATCGGCGCGCTGGCGGTGATGTTCACGGCGACCACGGTGGCCCAGTAGGCCTTCTGGTCCCACACCAGCAGGTAGCCGGTGAGTCCCATGAACATGGTCATGATCAGCAGGATCGCGCCGGTGACCCACGTCAGCTCGCGCGGGTACTTGTACGACCCGAAGAAGAAGACGCGTCCGAGGTGGAGGAAGACCACCACGATCATCGCGCTGGCGCCCCACTTGTGCATGCCCCGGACCAGCCAGCCCCAGGTGACCTCGTTCGTGATCACCTCGACGCTCTGGAAGGCGCTGTTGGGGTCGGGCTTGTAGTACATCGCCAGGATGATCCCGGTGATGGCCTGCATGCCGAACAGCGCCATCGCGGTGAAGCCGAGCGTCTGGAACCAGCTCGTCTCCGCCGGGATGTTGCGGAACATGAACCACTTGGCGCCCGTCTTGACGCCGGTGCGCTTGTCGACGTAGTCGAAGGCCGCCTCGCCCGCCTTGACGGCCGGGTTCTTGGGGCCGATGTCTGTCGTAGCCACTGACGCCTCTCTAGAAGGGGTAGAGGTTTGAGAGAGGTCCGGTCACCAGTTCGCCGGGACCATGGAGCTTGTACGGGTTCTGGTCCTCGTCGATGGAGAACGGGCGGCCGATCAGGACGCGCGCGTCCTGAGCTGCGCCCGTCGTCTTCACGCCCTCGGCCGGCGTCGTCTGCCGAGCGATCTCGGCGCCGTCCGCGCCGACGATCTTGACGTCGAAGCGGTCCATGGGCCGCGGCGGCGGGCCCGAGGTGACGCGGCCGAGCGAGTCGTAGGCGCCGCCGTGGCACGGGCAGGCGTACACGTCACCGCCGGGCGAGTAGGAGACCGGGCACCCGAGGTGGGCGCAGCGGTTCCAGATCGCGATCATCGCGCCGTCCTTGTGGCGCAGGAACGCGCGCCGGTCGGACTCCGGGAAGGGTCCCGAGACCGCGATGGACGACGTCTGCCCATCGGGGAAATCGGAGAGCGGGCCGACATCGACCCACTGCCACTCCTCCTCCTTGAGCGCGTCCGCGGCGGCGAAGCCGACGACGGGTACGAGGATGGCCGCGGTCATGACGCCACCGGTGACGAGCGCGACCCCGGTGAGGAAGCGCGTCCGCGTGATGAACGCGGGATCGTCGTGGTGGTCGTGCACGGGCTCCGGCACGTGAGCCGCCGGCCCGCTGTACTGACCCCCGCGAGTGCCTCCGGTGGTCTCGTCCCCCTGGCTCTCAGCCAACCCCGACCTCCTGCGATGTCGTCCTGCGGCCGGACCCCGGCACGCTCGGGGGATTCAACCCGACCGGAAGGGCGATATCAACGCATACCCGCCGGGCCGGACGTCCCTTTCTGGAAGGGACGGGGCAACCGTTTCAGGTGATGCCGTACTCGCTCCAGCGGCGGTCGACGAGGGCCCGCACCTCGTCGCTCATGACGATCGCGTCGGGCCACGGCCGCACGAGACCCTCGCCCTCCCACTTGCGGGTGGCGTCGAATCCGACCTTCGAGCCGTAGGCGAAGTACGGGGCCGCGTGGTCGAGCGCGTCGACCGGGCCCTCGACCACCAGCATGTCGCGCCCGGCGTCCACGTTGGAGAAGGCCTGGAACGCGACCGCCGAGACGTCCTGCACGTCCACGTCGTGATCGACCACGATCACGCAGCGGCTGAGCGACAGCAGCCCGAGGCCCCAGATCGCGCTCATGAGCTTCTTCGCGTGGCCGGGGTAGCGCTTCTTCACCGAGACGATCGCGCAGTTGTGGAAGACGCCCTCCAGCGGGAGGTTCATGTCCACCAGGTCGGGCAGCGTCATCCGGATGATCGGCAGGAAGAGGCGCTCGGTGGCCTTGCCGAGGAAGAAGTCCTCCATCGGGGGCGGCCCCACGATGGTCGTCGAGTAGATCGCGTCGCGGCGCATCGACATGCCCGTGAGGTGGAAGGTCGGGTAGTCGTCGACCGGGGTGTAGAAGCCGGTGTGGTCGCCGAAGGGGCCCTCCGGGCGCAGGTCCGTCGCGTCGACGTAGCCCTCGAGCACGATCTCCGATTCGGCGGGCACCTCGATGTCGACCGTGCGGCACTTCACCATCTCGACGCTCTTGCCGCGCAGGAAGCCCGCGAAGATCATCTCGTCGATGCCGGGCGGCAGCGGCGCGGTGGCCGAGTAGGTGGTGGCCGGGTGCGAGCCGATCACCACGGCGACCGGCACGCGGCCCTCGGAGTCGCGCAGGTGCGCGGCGCCGTCCTTGTGGATCTGCCAGTGCATCATCGCCGTGCGCGTGTCGACCTTCTGGATGCGGTACATGCCGCAGTTGCGCACGCCGGTCGCCGGGTCCTTGCTGAACACCAGCGGCAGCGTGATGAAGGGGCCGCCGTCGTCGGGCCAGCAGGTGAGGATGGGCAGCAGGTCGAGGTCGGGCTCGTCGAGCCACACCTCCTGGCAGGGCGCGTCCTTGACCATCTTCGACGAGAAGGAGGCGAGCTCGCGCAGCTTGCCGAGCGCCTTCATCTTGGCCACGACGCCCTGCGGGGGCTGCAGGTCCATCAGCGTCTCGATCCGCTCCCCGAGCGCGTCGAGGCTCTCGGTGCCGAGGGCCATGCACATGCGCCGGTCCGTGCCGAACTGGTTGATCAGCACCGGCAGGCGGCTGCCGGTGACGTCGGTGAACAGAAGGGCGGGTCCGCCGGCCTTGGAGACCCGGTCGGCGATCTCCGTGATCTCGAGCACCGGGTCGACCCGCGCGGTGATCCGCCGCAGCTCGCCGGCCTTCTCGAGGGTCCTCACCCAGTCGCGGAGATCCTTCATCGGGTGAGAGCTTGCTCCAGTCCGGGCGTCGGGGGAAGGCCATCGGCGAGGGCGGCGAGGCCCGAGGCGTCGCCCGTCGTGCGCAGCGCCCGCTGCGCGGCGAGGAAGGCGGCGCCGGAGGCGGCCTCGTCGGGTCCGCGCCGGGCGGCGATGGCGGCCGTGGTGCCGCGCCACAGCGCGAGCAGCGACGCGTGGTGGCCCGCCGCGACCAGCCCGGCTCCGAGCGCGATCAGATCGGCGAGCGCCTCGACCACGAACAGGTCGCCCGCGCCGGTGATGCGCACCAGGCCGTGGGCGTAGCAGTAGTCGCCGGCAAGCACTTCCCGGCCGGGCGCGGAGGGTGTCAGATGTCTCGCCCTGCCGTGATGCAGGAGGAAGCCCTCGAGGATCAGGTCGAGCCCGGCCGCCTCGTAGGGGGTCAGCGGGGGCGAGACGAGCGGCGACAGCAGCGGCGCGGCCGCGGGCTCGATCAGCTCGGCGGCGAGCGCGGGCTCGTCCGCCAGCACGTCCCTCACGCGCCGGCCGCCCGGGCCAGCGCGTCGCGCGCGGCCGAGAGCTCCGCCTCGCCGTGGGTGAGGCCGGTGAACCAGGCCTCGAACTGCGAGGGCGGTGGGTACACGCCCTCCGCCAGCAGGGCCCGCGCGAAGCGGCCGTACGCGTCGGTGTCGCTGCGGGTGGCGTCGGCGTAGTCCTCCACCGGTCCGTGGGTGAAGAAGGGGGTCAGCATCGAGCCGACGCGGTTGATGTGCACGGGCGCGCCGCTGTCGCGCACCGCCTCCTCGAGGGCGGCGCCGCTCGCCTCGAGCCGTTCGTAGACGCCCTCCCGGGCGAGCTCGGCCATCACGGCCAGGCCGGCGGCGGTGGCGAGCGGGTTCCCCGACAGCGTGCCGCCCTGGTAGCAGGGGCCCTCGGGGGCGAGTTCACGCATCACCTCGCGGCGTCCGCCGAAGGCGCCCACGGGCAGCCCGCCCCCGATGATCTTGCCGAAGCACGTGATGTCGGCGCGCACGCCGTAGCGCTCCTGCGCGCCGCCCCGCGCGACCCGGAAGCCGGTGATCACCTCGTCGATGATCAGCAGCGCCCCGGTGCGGTCGCAGGCCTCGCGGAGCGCCTGCAGGTAGCCCTCGCGGGGAGGGACCACGCCCATGTTCCCCGCCACCGGCTCGACGATCATCGCCGCGGCGCCCTCGAGCGCCACCGCGGCCGCCGCCGCGTCGTTGAAGGGCACGATGTGGGTCGCCGCCGTCGCGGCGGCCGTCACGCCGGCGCTCGCGGGTACGCCGAGCGTGGTGAGCCCGCTGCCGGCCTGCGCCAGCAGCCCGTCGATGGCGCCGTGGTAGCCGCCGGCCACCTTCACGATCGTCTCGCGGCCGGTCGCGGCGCGGGCCAGGCGCAGGGCGCCCATCACGGCCTCGCTGCCCGAGGACGTCATCCGCAGCTGCTCCACCGAGGGCACGGCGTCGCAGATCGTCTCGGCGAACACCACCTCGCGCTCGGTCGGCGCCCCGTAGGAGGTGCCGAGCGGCAGCGCGCGCTCCACGGCCCGCAGCACGGCCTCGGGGCTGTGGCCGAGGATCGCCGGGCCCCAGGTGGAGAGGAAGTCGATGTAGCGGTTCCCGTCGGCGTCCCAGACGTACGGGCCCTCGGCCCGGCCGATGAACAGGGGGTCGCGGCCGATCGAGCGCATGGCGCGCACGGGCGAGTTGACGCCGCCCACCAGCACCTTCTGCGCCCGCGCGAACAGCTCGGCGCTGCGCGTCCCCTCCGGCCCCGCCACGCTCGGGCTCAGCTCTTCTTCCAGCGCGGGAGGGGCTCGCCGGCCAGGGCCTTGGCTTCCCACTCCTTGTAGTCCGGCGTGTAGTAGACGAGCCGGATCTTCTTGAACTCGTAGGTCGAGTAGAGGATGGCGCGGCGCGAGGGGTCGGTGACGCCGATGTCCTCGGCGATCGCGTCGATGGCCTCCTCGCAGGCCTCCATCGAGCGGGCGTGCACCATCGTGAAGATGTTGTACGGCCAGTCGGGGTAGGTCGGGCGCTTGTAGCAGTGCGAGACGGCCTGGAAGGCGGCCATCTTGGGGCCGACCTCCTCCAGGTCCTCCTCGGGCACCTGCCACACGGCCATGCCGTTGGCGCCGAAGCCGGCCTTGCGGTGGTTGAGCACCGCGGCGAAGCGGCGCATGTAGTTGCGGTCGACGAAGGTCTGGCAGGCGGCCAGCAGCTCGTCCGGCGTGATGCCCGCATCGGCCGCCCAGCGGTCGAACGGCGCCGGCTCGATGGGGAGGTCGCGCTGCAGCACCACGATCAGGCGCTTGTCCTCGTCGGTCGGCAGCACGCCGTCGCCCCGGGTCGGCGGGGGCTTGGGCGCCGCCTCCTTGGCCTCGATCTTGCGCTCGCCGGTCATGTCGAGCTGCACGTTGATCTTGAAGAGCTTCAGCGTCGGCAGCATCCGGGTCGACTCGGCGCCCGAGGCCTCGTGCAGCCGGTTCATCGTGTCCTCGAGGCCGAACTGCGACTCGGGCTCGACGGCCAGCGTGTACCAGAGGTTGAACGCGTGGGTGCGCCGGTAGTTGTGGCTCACGCCCGGGTGGCCGCCCACGATGTCGGCGGCCTCGAAGAGCTTGTCCTCGGGGTAGCGCGCCGCCACCAGGGTGCTGGTGTAGCCGAGCGCGCGGGTGTCGAAGATCGCCGACAGCTGGCGCACGATCTCCGCCTCCTTCAGGCGCGTCAGCCGGCGCAGCACCTCCTCCTCGTCCATCCCGATGCGCGAGCCGATCTCGGCGAAGGGCGCGCGGACGAAGGCCAGGCCCGCCTGGAGCTGGTTGAGCAGCTCGCGGTCGGCCTCGTCGGGCTTGTGGTGGACACGGGGTGCGGCGGCGGTGGTCAACGAACCTCTCCCTCGGCGATCCAGCGGGCGGCGTCCTCGGCGTAGTACGTGATGACCATGTCCGCGCCCGCGCGGGCGATCCCGGTCAGGACCTCCATCGCGGCGAGCCTCTCGTCGAGCCAGCCGCGCTCGGCGGCCGCCTTGATCATCGAGTACTCCCCGCTCACGTGGTACGCGGCCAGCGGCAGATCGGTTGCGGACCGGACGGCCGAGATGACGTCGAGGTAGGCAGCGGCCGGCTTCACCATCACCATGTCGGCGCCCTCGGCCACGTCGAGCAGCGTCTCGCGCACGGCCTCCTGGCCGTTGGCCGGGTCCATCTGGTACCCGCGCCGGTCGCCGAACCCGGGGGCCGATCCGGCCGCCTCGCGGAAGGGTCCGTAGAACGCGGAGGCGTACTTGGCCGAGTAGGCCATGATCGTCGTCTCCACGTGGCCCTCGGCGTCGAGCGCCGCGCGGATGGCGCCGACCCGCCCGTCCATCATGTCGCTCGGGGCGACGATGTCGGCGCCGGCGTCGGCGTGGCTCACGGCCGTGCGGGCCAGCAGCTCGAGGCTCTGGTCGTTGTCGACGCGGTCGCCGACCAGCACGCCGCAGTGGCCGTGGTCGGTGTAGGCGCAGAGGCAGACGTCGGTGATGACCACCATCTCCGGCACGGCGTCCTTGATGGCGGCGACGGCCGACTGCACCACGCCGCCGGCCTCGTAGGCGGCGCTCGCGGCGGCGTCCTTGTGGTCGGTGACCCCGAACAGCAGCATCGCCGGCACGCCGGCGGCGAACGCGCGGCGCGCGGTGTCGGCCACCAGGTCGGGCGACATCCGCGAGTGACCCGGAAGCGAGGGGATGGGCACCCGTGCGTCGCGGCCCGCGATCGCGAAGGCCGGGAGGATCAGCTGGTCGGGCGACAGGCGCGTCTCGCGCACCATCCGGCGCATCGTCGACCCCGCGCGCAGACGTCGCATGCGCACCTGCGGGAACCGGGCCCCCGTCGCGGTCTCCGTGCCCTCGATCACCCGCGGGAGTCTACTCCGCTCTCCTGGGCCCTCCGATGCCAGACTGTCCCGGATGAGCGCCCCACCCGTCCTCGTCGTGTTCGGCGCCCGCAACGTCGGGCGCGCGGTCGTGGCCGACCGGCTCGCGGCCGGGTGGCGGGCCCTGGCGGTGGCGCGGTCCGACGAGACGCTCGACGCCCTGCGCGCCGCGCACCCGGGGGTCGAGGTGCTGCGCGGCGACGCCGGCGACCACGACACGGTGGCCGAGGCCCTCGCCCGGGCCGAGCGCGACCTCGGCGGCCTCGACCTGGTGGTCAACGCCACCACCTCGGTGCCGCGCGACCACAGCTTCGGCGGCGGCCCGGTCATCGACGCCCCGCCCGAGCGCCTGGAGTCGTGGATGTCCGGTTTCCTCCCGGCCGCCTGGGCGATCCTGCGCGCCGGCGGCGCGGCCCTCGATCGCCGCGGGTCGGGGACGCTGGTCCAGATCTCCGGCGGCTCGGCGCGCAGGGCGATGCCCGGCCGCGGCCCCTGGGCGGCGGCGCAGTTCGGCGCCCGGGCGCTGACCCACGCGCTCGCCCAGGAGCTGCGCCCGCGCGGCGTCCATGTGGCGCTGCTCGTGGCCGACGGCGTCATCCAGACCGAGCGCAACCCGATGGAGGGACGCCCGCCCGAGGAGTCGCTCACCGCGGAGGACGTCGCCGCCGCGGTCGCCTACCTCGCCTCCCAGACCCCCCGCGCCTGGACCCACGAGCTCGTCATCACCCCGGCCGGGGACACCTGGGTCCCCTAGCGTCGCCTCATGACCCGAGAGCCTCGCCGCGCGCGGCGAGGAAGGCGCTCTGGGCCGCGCTGCCGGTGAGCTCCGCAGCGCGGCGGTAGGCGGCGGCGGCCTCCTCGGGACGGCCGAGGCGGCGGAGCATGTCGGCGCGGGCGGCGTGCAGCGGCGCCCAGCCGGCCATCGCCTCCAGCTCCGCGAGGGCCTCGACCTCGTCCAGCGCGTCGGCCGGTCCGTGGACCTCGGCCAGGGCGACTGCGCGGTTCAGCGCCACGACGGGGGTCGGGGTGACCCGCAGCAGCACGTCGTAGAGGGCGAGGACCTGCGGCCAGTCGGTGTCCTCGGGGCGCTCCGCCTCGGCGTGGACCGCGGCGATCGCGGCCTGCAGCGCGTAGGGGCCGGCAGGCCGGCGCATGCGCAGCGCGCGCTCCACCAGGGCGAGGCCCTGCGCGATGGCCTCGCGGTCCCAGAGACCCCGGTCCTGGTCGGGCAGCAGCACCAGGCCGCCGGCCGCGTCGGTGCGGGCGGCCCGTCGCGCGTGGTGGAGCGTCATCAGCGCGAGCAGGGCGAGGGGCTCGGCCTCGTCGGGTATCAGCTGGTGCAGCACCCGCGCGAGGCGGATCGCCTCCTCGGCCAACGCGTCGCGGCGCAGGCCGGCGTCTCCGGTGGCGACGTAGCCCTCCGAGTAGGTCAGGTACAGCACCGCGAGCACGCCGCCGATGCGCTCGGGCAGCTCGTCGGCCGGGGGCTCTCCGATCGGGATCGCCGCGTCGCGGATCTTGCGCTTGGCGCGCACCAGCCGCTGAGCCACCGTGGCCTCGGGCAGCAGCAGGCCGCGCCCGATCTCCGGCACCGTCAGCCCCGCGACCAGCCGCAGCGTCAGCGGCACCCGCGCGTCGAGCGCCAGCGACGGGTGGCAGCAGGCGAAGATCAGCCCCAGCCGCTCGTCGGGGATCGGGGTCTCGGTGGTGAGGCTGTCGAGCTCGTCGGACGCGGTGTCCTCCAGCAGTCGGTGGCGGGCTGCCTCCGAGCCCGAGCGGGTGCGCTCGGCGCGGATGGCGTCGATGGCCCGGTTGCGGGCGGTGGTGACGATCCAGGCGAGGGGCCGGCGGGGCGTCCCCTCGGCCGGCCAGCGGACGGTGGCGACGGCGAAGGCCTCCTGGAGCGCGTCCTCGGCGCGGTCGATGTCGCCGAGGATGCGCGCCAGGGTCGCGACGGCCCGCCCGTACTCCTCCCGGAAGACCCGGGCCACCGCCTCCGTGCCGTCGGCGGTCAGTCGAACTCCATGATCGGGCGCACCTCGACCGACCCGCTCTGGGCGCCGGGAATGCGCTTCGCCGCACCGATCGCTTCGTCAACCGTGTCGCACTCGACGATGTAGTAGCCGCCGAGCTGCTCATGGGTCTCGGCGAAGGGGCCGTCGCTCAGCAGCGTCTCGCCCTCGCGCACCCGCACCGTCGTCGCCGTGTCCGACAGCTGCAGGGCTTCGCCGCCGCGCATGATGCCCTCGGCGGTGATCGCCTCCGAGAAGGCCCCGTAGGCGGCGATCTCGTTCTGCATGTCCTCGGGAGTCGCCGTCGCGTAGGCGCTCTCGTCGCCGTAGATGAGGAGCAGGTATCGCATGGTGACCTCCGTCGTCGCGGCGGCGCCGCTCGCCGCCCTCACCAAGTAGACGTCACCGCGCCCCCGAAATCGACAGGCGCCGCGTTACCGTGGCCCACGATGGCCACCGACCACCCCTCCCTGCGCCCCGACGCCCTGCTGCACGGCTACCTGAACGGCTGGTTCCCGATGGACGAGCCGGGGTCGCGCGGCCCGGTGGGGATGTACGAGTCGGATCCGCGCTGCGTGATGCCGATCGAGGGCTTCCGCATCCCTCGCACCGTGCGCCGGGCGCTGCGCGCGCGGCCCTACGAGATCCGGGTGGACGCGGCCTTCGCCGACGTCGTCCGGGGCTGCTCGGAGCGCCCTGATGCCGAGGGCATCTGGCTGACGCCGCGCCTGGGGCGGGCCTACGTGGCGCTCCACCGCAGGGGCTTCGCGCACAGCGTCGAGGCCTGGAGCGGAGGGCGGCTGGTCGGCGGGCTCTTCGGGGTCGCGCTCGGCGGGATGTTCAGCTCGGAGACGATGTTCCACTGCGCGCCCGACGCGGGCAGCGTCGCCCTGGTGGGCGCGGCCGGGCTGCTCGCCGCCGCCGGCTTCGTGCTCTGGGACATCCAGATGGCCTCCGAGCACACGCGCCGTTTCGGGGCGGAGGAGATCTCGCCTGCGGAGTACGGGCGACGGCTGGAGCGGGCGCTGGCGGTGCGGCCGGGTCCCCTCGGGCCCTAGGCGGCCGAGCGCCTGCGGACGACCGCGGCCGCGGCGGCGCCGAAGACGGCGGCGAGCAGCGCCAGGTGACCCAGCGTGGTCGTGAAGTCCCCGGCCGGGACGGTCGGCTCCACGAGAAGCGTCTGGAAGGCCTCGAAGGCCGGGCCGAAGGGGACCACCTGCGAGATGGCCGAGGCGACGGCCGCGTCGGGGAGCAGGCCCAGGGCGAGCAGCGGCAGCGCGAGCATCAGGGCGACCAGGAGGGCGGTGCGCGTCTCGCGCGCCAGCGCCCCGGCCAGCACCCCGAAGGCGCCGAACGCCAGCCCGGCGAGCGCGAGCGCGGCGAGCCACAGCGGCCATCGGCCGACGGCCACCGATGTGAAGGCCGCCACCCCGGCGAGCAGCGTCAGCCCGACGACCAGGCACGCGAGCGCCGTGAAGACCATCTTCTCGGCCACGAGGGTCCAGGCCGACACGAGGCCGCGGCCGAGGCGCACCAGCACCTGGTCCTCGCGCTCGGCCGACATCGCCGCCGCGGCGAGCAGCACCCCGGCCAGGCCGAGGCTCACCAGCAGCGCCCCGGCGAAGCCGAACGCCGACAGCGGCTCGCGGCCCTCGGCCGACTCGCTCACCTCGAGCACTATGGGCGCGCGGATGGCGTTGGCGGCGGGCTTCGCCAGGTCGAGGTTGCGCTGGGTCTCGTCGATGAAGTTCACCAGCGGGTCGAGGTCGTCGGCCGCGGCGACCTGGCCGTCGGCGCGCAGCCGCTCCTGGACGCCCGTCACGAGCACACGGCTGTTCCGCAGCCCGAGGGCGTCGCCCGTGCGGCCGAAGAAGCCGAGCTCCCCGCCGTTGACCACCAGGTCCACCAGGCGCAGCACCTGGTCGACGTACCCCACGGCGAGCCGCTGGTTGAGCCGGTAGACCGCCGCCTCGAGGTTGCGGACGATCGCGTCGGCCTCGATCGGCGAGCGCCGGCTGGCGTCGAGCGTGAGCGAGGGCTGGCGCACGCCGGACTGGAGGTCGGAGATGAAGCCGGCCGGGATCGTGAGCACCGCGCTGACGCGCCCGTCCTCCAGCGCCGCGGCGGCCTCCTCGGCGCCCAGCGGGCGCACGTCCACGTCCTCGGACAGGCGCGCGATGTAGTCGTCGATCGACAGGCGCTGCTCGCCGACGGCGACGCTGCGCCCGGACGTGTCGAGGTTGACCACGGCCACGTCGGGGCGGCGCTCGTCGCTCTGCAGCGCGAGGGCGACGAGGGTGGCGACCAGCAGCGGGAAGACGATCAGGATCAGCAGGACGGCCGGCGTGCGCGCCAGCAGTCGCAGGTCCTTGCGCAGGAGGAGCGCCGCTGACCTCACGTGTCGCCCTCCCCGGGTGCGACCAGGCGCATGAAGGCCAGCTCCGCCGCCTCGGCGTCCGCGCCCGCGCCGATCCCGTGGGCGCTCACCATCTCCTGCGAGGTCCCCGAGAACAGCAGGCGGCCCCCCGTGAGCACCAGCATCCGGTCGGCCCGCCGCATCGCCTCGTCCACCGACTGGGTGGAGAAGAGCAGCGCCATGCCCTCCTCGCGGAGCGTTCCGAGCCACTCCCAGAGGCGGTGGCGCTGGTCGGGGCTGAGGGTGGCCGTCGGCTCGTCGAGCAGCAGCACGCTGGGCCGTCCGGCGAGCGCGATCGCCAGGTTGAGCCGCTGGATCGTCCCCGTGGAGAGGGTCGCGGCGGGTCGGTCGGCGAAGGCGCCGAGGTCGGCGCGCGCGATCAGCTCGTCGGCGAGGGCGTCCGGGTCGGGGGCCTTCTCCAGACCGGCGAACAGCCGCAGGTTCTCGCGCGGCGTGAGGCGCTGGTAGAGCGCGGGCCGCTGGGGCACCCAGCCGACGGTGCGCACCGCGCCGCCGGCCCACTCCACGCCGCCGGTGGTGGCGCGCGTGACCCCGGCGAGGATCGTGAGCAGCGTCGTCTTGCCGGCCCCGTTCGGGCCGATCAGGGCCACCGACTCGCCGGCGCCGAGGTCGACGTCGACGCCCTCGAGGGCGACCACGCCGCGGTAGCGCCGCCCCAGCCCGCGGGCGGCCAGCATCGGGACGGAGGCGGTCAGCGCTCGGGCCGCAGGCCGGGCGCGTCGATCGCGCGCGTGGGGATCTCGCGGGTGACGGGCCCGGGGGCCTCAGCCGCGGCCGGGGCGGGGCCTGCGGCGACGGTGCCGAAGCCCAGGCGCTCCGAGGCGAAGATGACGGCCTCCTTCACCACGACCACGACCGGGATCGCGATCAGCACGCCGACGATGCCGGCCAGGTGCTCGCCGATCAGGAGGCCGAAGATCACCACCAGGGGATGGACGCCGACGGCCGAGCTCATCACCTTGGGGACGACGATGTGGCCCTCGAGCTGGTGGATCGCGAGGAAGGCGACCACCACCCAGAGGGCGGCCAGGGGCGAGGTGAAGAGGGCGAGCAGCACCGGGGGCACGGCGCCCAGGATCGGCCCCACGTAGGGGATGAACTCCATCACGAAGACCCAGGCGGTGAAGGCGACCGCGAAGGTCGCCCCCAGCGGGAAGAGCCCCGTCACCCCGAAGATCCACAGCACGATGCCGGCGCTCGTGCCGATGATCAGCGACACCAGCAGCTGGGCCTTCACGTACTCGGTGAGCGTGCGCTCCACGCGGCGCAGGAAGACCGCCGTGTCGGGGCCGCCCACCCGCTGGGCGAAGCGCAGGATGCGCGGTGCGTCGAGCAGCATGTAGATGCAGGCCACCAGGATGAAGATCAGGGTCACCAGCACGCCGAGGACGTCGAGGCTGTAGTCGACGACGTTGTCGGCCGCCTCGGAGGCGCGGTCCTGGAGGCCGGCCAGGAAGGCGTCGGCGCGTGCCTTCACGTCCACGTCGATGCCGCGGCGGTCGAAGAACTGCTGGAGGTCGTCCGCCTGGCGCTCGGCCTGATCGGTGTAGACCGGCAGGTTGGCCTGGATCTCCTCGATCTGCGTGCGCACCGGCGAGATCACCAGGAAGACCGCCAGCGCGACGGTGGCGATGAAGCCGACGAACACGAGCAGCACGGCCAGTCCCCGGGGGATGTGCAGCTTGCGGAGGAAGCGCACCAGCGGGTTCAGCAGCAGCGCGACGACCGTCGAGACGGTGAAGACGAGCAGTACGGGGCCGATGGTCTGGCCGAGGATCCACACGATGACCAGCACGGCGGCCACCGCCACGAGCTTCGCCCATGCGGGCTGGGGGGCACGGCGCCCGCTCATCCGGGTCATGTTAGTCGCCTCTGGGTTCTCTCTGGCCTCTTCCGGTGCGCCTCAGCTACGCTCACAGGCTATGCCCCCCCTCACCAGGGAGCAGCTCGCCGGGCGGCGTGCCGCCCGTCGGCGTCGCTCGTTGCGCCGCGATCCCCGTGCCCTCGTCTCCGCCGCGATCCCCGTGGTGGTCGTCGCCGTGCTCGCGATCGTGCTCGGCGTCATGGGAAGCGGCGCGACGTCGGACGGCGTCGGCCCGCTCGCCTCCCCCGTGCCGTCGCCCGAGCTCGGCTCCGGCGCCCGGCCCCCGGAGCTCGTGATCGCGCGCGCCGAGGGCGTCGAGGTGCACCTGCCCGTCGACCCCGAGCGGGTCACGGCCATCGCCTTCCATCCGATCGACGATCCCTCGGGCGTCGCCCTCTCCTCCTCGGGCGCGGTGACGATCCACCAGTCCGACCGCGGCGACCGCGTCGGTCCCGAGACCGCCGGCCTGGACGTCGGCGCCCCCGCCGGCACGACGGTCTACGCGCCGGTGGACGGCGTGATCGCGAGCGTCAGCGACTACATGGTGTCGGGGCGCATCGAGGGCTACGAGCTCACCATCACGCCGGCCATCGCCGCCAGCGGCCTCGTGCTGCGGGTGACGCATCTGGGCGAGCGCGACAACGGCGAGCGCCCGAGCGTCGGCACGCCGGTCCGCGCGGGCGTCACCCCGCTCGGCACGGTCCACGACTTCACCGGGGTCGTCGAGCAGGAGCTCAGCCAGTTCACCTCCGACGCCGGCAACCACGTCGACCTGGAGTTGATCCGCACGCAGGCGGCGCTGATCCTCTGATCGCCGGTCGCGGGTAGGCTGGCCGGCATGCGCGCGCTGATGATCGGGGACGTGTTCGCGGGCGTCGGCATGCGCGCCCTCCTGACGCGGCTGCCCGAGCTGCGCGAGGAGCACCGCCCCGACGTGGTCGTCGTCAACTGCGAGAACTCCGCGGCGGGTGTCGGGACGTCGCCCCGTCAGGCCAAGGAGTTGCTCGACGCGGGCGTCGACGTCCTCACCGGCGGCAACCACACGCTCAACAAGCCCGAGATCCACCCGATGCTCGAGGCCGAGCCCCGCATGCTGCGCCCCGCCAACATCGCGGTGCGCGCGCCGGGCCGGGGCCTCACCACCGTCGAGACCGCGGCCGGGCCGGTCAGCGTGATCAACGTGATGGGCTCGGTGTTCCTCACCTCCGCCCAGAGCCCCTTCGCGATCATCGACGACCTGGTCGAGAGGGCCCGCCGGGCCGCCCCGTTCGTCCTGGTGGACATGCATGCCGAGGCGACCAGCGAGAAGATCGCGCTCGGGCACCACCTCGCGGGCCGGGTCACGGCCGTCGTGGGCACGCACACCCACGTGCAGACCGCCGACGCCCGCATCCTGAAGGGCGGCACCGCCTTCATCAGCGACCTCGGGATGACCGGCCCGCACGACTCGGTGATCGGCGTGCGCACCGAGATCATCCTGCGCCGCTTCCTCAACGGCACCGGGGGCCGCTTCGAGCCCGCCGACGAGGGAGTGCTCGTGCAGGGCGTCGTGATCGACGCCGGCGACGACGGCCGCGCCACGGCGATCGCCGCCTTCAGCATCGAGGGTGCGTCGACGCACTGATCTCCCTCTTGCGGGGAGATCAGGGCGGCAAATCGGCC